>JBDLIU010000035.1:0-24734 GCA_039714715.1 Bacteroidota bacterium | reverse complement strand
AACGAGAATCTTGCACGAACAAATGGATTTGAAGAATAGAATATTGGATTAACCACACATAACATCGGCCACCGCAGTATGGTGGTGCTACTGTATGCTGACATATTCGTATTCTTTAGTAACTTTAGGTGTCCGGGGATAGAGTCGTAGGTGATTATACCGCCCGCTTCTTGGCCGGTACCATTGTAACCTATTATAACTTAGCTATAGATAACCTATGAATAAAATACAATTATTCCTTATCCTCCTTCTCCCAATAATTAGTTGTAAAAATTCATCCCAATCTGATAATGCTATTAATCAAGTCAGTAGTGTTGTTATTGCAAATGAATTTATAAATGCCTTCTATTCATTTAACAGAGATAGTTTAGCTTCCATTCTTACACATGCCAAAGAATCACAGCCAGGCATATTTTTTTATCAAAAATGGGCAGAATGTGGTAATTATGAAATAATAAAGAAAAATGACTTTATTGTAAAAAATGATTCCTTAATAAGTTGCCCTATCACAGTCAAGGATGATCTAATAGGATCACTGCACATTGATTTCAATGTCACTGATACTTTTCACATAACTGTAATTGAAGGGCAAATTAAATCAGTTCATACCTCCTCCAATGATCCGGATTTATATTTTGAGGCAAAAGAATGGGTACGTCAAAACAGACCTGAATTAATTGAAAAACCATGTGAAGGTATTTGGGAGGGAGGACCTACTCCATGTGAATGTGTTCAAGCAATGGTGAATGGTTTTGTTCAATTTATGGAAAGCACAAATCAAGAGAATCAATAGGTGTTATATTGAGTGAACATTATTTAGAAAGTAAGGATTAACGGCTTACAACAACACTCATCAAGCATTTGTGTATGATTACATTCCAGCTATTATTCATTAATCAAATTCTCCCGAGGCAATAGTGCAGGTTATCCGCAATTCAGCAATACCTGGCCGTCATCTATTCGACCAGATATCACCACCCATATTGGTACTCTCATAGAATTTAACCGGATCGCCATAGACTTTTATCATCCCTCCCATTGAAGCCTGCCCGTCAAACTTTTCCGAAGCATAAACTTTCAGATCGCTTCCCATGGTTGATTTAGCTCTTACACTACGTGTAGTTAAACTTCCTAAGTCCACTTCAGAGCCCATATAAGCTTTTACATCAAGGAAATCGGCCTTACCTTCAATATCTACTTCACTTCCTGTAGTAACATCCAGCATCAACTCAGTAACTTCAATTTTTAGCTCAACCTCACTTCCGGTTCCAACATCGATACCAAGGTCATCGGTCTTAATTATATCTCTTGAAATGACCCTGGACCCCATATTTAATTCTATTGATTTCAGTTCCTGAAAAGGAATCTCAACCCTTACCCACCAATGGTTATCATCAAGTTCATTCCACAGTCCTTTGGTAGCTACCCTGATACTTAGCTCATTATGGTCATTTTCTATGATCACATCATCTTCATCGAGGCCAAAAGTTTTTACTTTCAGCACCTTTGAGTTAGATTTAACCAATGTGGCATCAATTCCTTTACTTAAGGAGATGTGTGCGAAATCATCAAGTGTTTTGGTAAATTCCTGTGCAAACAGTGTATGAGAGGCAAATAATGCCAGTATTAATAACTTTTTCATAAGATTGAATTCAACTTTATTATATAGACTGCTTTAAGCCTGCAAAAGTTGCGCCAAAGTGATTAGTTTTTTCTTGCAGAGTCGCAGAGAAGTTCTAAGTTTAAGGTTGAACCTAAATATTGAGGAATTTTTATTGAGATTTGCTATTTGTTATTTGGGATTTACATTAGGTATCAATATTGGCGTACCTGGCATTACGCTCGATGAACTCTCTTCGGGGTGCTACTTCATCACCCATCAGCATCGAGAACAGGTGATCAGCTTCTGCAGCTGATTCTACTGTTACCTGCTTCAAGCTACGATGTTCCGGATCCATGGTTGTACTCCAGAGTTGTTCCGGGTTCATCTCTCCTAAACCTTTATAACGCTGAACACTTACAGAATCCTCATTTTCACCCCCCAATTCCTTTGTTAATCTCATCCTGTCATCTTCAGTCCAGGCATATCTTTCCTGCTTTCCTTTTTTAAGCAAGTAGAATGGTGGCAAAGCAATATAAATGTATCCGGAATCAATTAGTTCTCTCATATAACGAAAGAAAAAGGTCAGGATCAGGGTACGAATATGACTACCATCCACATCGGCATCTGTCATGATTATTATTTTATGATATCGCAGCTTCTCCATGTTAAGGGCTTTTTCGCTTTCTTCAGTTCCAAAGCTAACACCCAGCGCGGTGATCATATTCTTGATCTCCTCATTTTCATAGATCTTATGTTCCTGGGCTTTTTCAACATTTAAAATCTTACCCCTTAATGGTAAAATAGCCTGGAAGTTACGGTCCCGGCCCTGCTTGGCAGAACCACCGGCAGAATCACCCTCTACAAGGTATATCTCACTTACAACCGGGTCGCTGTTAGAGCAGTCGGCTAGTTTACCGGGTAATCCTGTACCTGATAAAACGTTCTTGCGCTGCACCATCTCGCGAGCCTTTCTCGCTGCATGTCTTGCCTGCGCAGCAAGAATAACCTTACTAACTATAAGTTTGGCTTCCTTGGGATTCTCTTCCAGATAATTCTGCAGCATTTCACTTACACTCTGGTCAACTGCACCCATGGCTTCTGAGTTACCCAATTTGGTTTTTGTCTGACCTTCAAACTGTGGTTCAGCAACTTTTACGGAGATTACAGTAGTAAGCCCTTCTCTGAAATCATCACCGCTAATATCTACCTTCACCTTATCAAGCATACCGGACTTATCTGCATAGGATTTCAGTGTCCTGGTTAAAGCTCTTCTAAATCCCGACACATGAGTACCCCCTTCAATGGTATTGATATTATTTACATAGCTCACCACATTTTCTGTGTAAGAAGTATTATAACTCATAGCCACCTGTACGGGCATCCCTCCTTTTTCTCCTTCCATAAAAATTGGATCCGGAATAAGTTTCTCCCTTGTAGAATCAAGGTATTCAACAAATTCTGCCAGTCCTCCTTCGGATAAAAATTCATCTTTCAGGTTCTCCCCTTCATCATTTTGCAGACGCTCATCTTCGAGGTACAGTTTCACTCCGGCATTCAGGTAAGCAAGTTCCCTGAGTCTTGATGCCACTGTATCATAAACATATTCACTTACTGTAAAAATGGTCATGTCGGGCTTGAAATGAACAATAGTACCTGTATTCGTAGCCTTACCGGTTTCTTTTACATCATATTGCGGAACACCTTTGTTGTACTCCTGTACAAATTCTTTGCCTTCACGATGCACAGTAACCTTTAAAGGATCACTAAGAGCATTCACACAAGATACACCAACCCCGTGCAAACCACCAGATACTTTATACGTGTCTTTATCAAATTTTCCACCAGCGTGGAGAACCGTCATTACAACCTCAAGCGCAGACCTGTTTTCCTTTTTGTGCAAACCTGTGGGAATACCCCTGCCGTTATCACTAACCGATATTGAATTATCCTTATGGATGGTAACGCGAATCTCATCACAATAGCCTGCCATAGCCTCATCGATCGAATTATCTACAACCTCCCAAATTAAATGATGAAGACCCTTGATACTTACGTCTCCAATATACATGGCTGGCCTTTTTCTCACTGCCTCAAGCCCCTCTAAAACCTGAATATTCTCCTCTGAATACTCTTTTTTCTTCTGGTTATTTCCTTCGCTCATAAGAATGAATTACAATTAATGATAACTAATAGATTGTTATTGCGTTTAACCCAACAAAAGTACGATTTTTCATGCTCAAATTCCTATAAATCTGATGTTAGAAGAATAAATTTGTTTCTTATTTCGATGATAAAAAAAATATCCTTATTTATACCTGTATTCCTACTCGCATCGAGTGGATTTTGCCAGGTCAGAACCGATGGTGACAGAAGACATGTAGAAGTCAATGACTCCCTCAGAAAGGTGTGGAGTGAAAGAGCCCGAATTGCAAAAGCTGAAGCTGCTCAAAAACGACTTGAAGACGCGAAAACACTTAACAGAAATACTGAACATTTAAACCTTTCCGGCCTTGGATTAAAAAAACTTCCACGATTCGTAAAAGAGTTTACCAACCTGAAGAAACTGGAGTTACAAGAGAATCAGTTAAGATCGATACCCGGAAAAGTATATAAAAATGTAGAGTTTCTAGACTTATCTGATAACCCTATTTATGCCAGGAGATTTCGGTTTAAAAGGAATAAAACAATAAAACACCTGAGTTTTGAAAACAATCAACTCGAAAAACTTCCCAGAAGAGCTTTAAAACTTAAAAACCTGTCGTATATAAGCCTTGATGGCAACCATTTCAACACTTTTCCTGCACGGCTACGTAAATTTAAAAGGTTGAATGAGGTTGGCTTAAGTGTAAATCCAATTAATCCTGACCTCCCTTTAAAAAAACCTGTTACTAATGTAGCTACAATCAGGGTTAATTCTTGTGAGTTAAAGCGATTCCCGGTTTTTCTCCTGGATATGCCACAGCTTGAAAATATCCAGCTTAATCGGAATAAATTAACGGCTCTCCCTGAAAATATTGATGTTTTAACCAACCTGAAGCAGTTTACTGGTTACATCAATGAAATCGGTGGACTTCCAAAAGGATTTTATAATCTTAAAAATCTGGAAATAGCTGATCTGTATTTCAATAAGATTAAGGTGGTTGATCCTGCTATAAGGAATATGCAAAAGCTCAATATCCTGTACCTTGCCAGCAATGAGCTGTATAGTGTTCCTGATGAGATAAGTCAACTTCCCAACCTGAAAATGCTATATCTTCATCATAATAAACTAAGCTATCTTCCGGACTCCCTGTCGGAGCTTTCTCAGCTTGAGGTGCTCCATATTCAGCATAACAGGTTCCAGGAATTTCCGCCACAGATTCTTGAGCTCAAATCACTAACCGACCTGGATTTCGCTAATAATGATATCGTAAACCTTCCCTGGGAAATAACAGAATTGAAAGATCTTAAACTGCTGTTTATCCAGGAGAATCCTTATGATGAAGAGGCTCAGGAAGTCCTGGAAAGAATGAAAGTGCTTTATGGCGGCAAGGATTTAACCTTTAACTACTAAATAGCCCCTCAACTCTCCTCGAATTCTTTATAATGCAAACCTGCCAGGTAATGAATATCTGATAAATAGTGAAACCTAATCTATTTATCAGCGTCCAATATTATGATAACAACAATTTAACCGATGCTCAAAAATTACTTTAAAGTCGCTTTTCGCAACCTGATTAAAAACCCAACCTTCTCATTTATCAATATATTCGGATTAGCAATGGGTATATCTGTTTGTCTTATACTCATTATGCTGGTTGCAGATCAAAAAAACAATGATAAATACAACACTAACCAAGAGCAGATTTACAGAATCACTCATAATCGGCTTAATGGTGATGACTTTGTTAGTTTATATGCAACTGCGCCACTACCCCTGACTGAAAAACTTAAAAGTGATTACAATGATGTAGACTATGCTGTAAGAATAAGAAGTGATTTTGGTAATGATTGGGTTGGTGTAGAAGATAATGTTAATATACCTGTTGGTGGATTTTTTGTTGATCCGGAATTTATTGAGCTTTTTCAATTTGAACTACTGGCAGGTGATGCTAAAACAGCGCTTGCACAACCTAATTCAGTAGTGTTAAAAGAAGAAACGGCACTTAAGCTATATGGCAATACAGATGCAATAGGCAAGATAATAACAGTTGGAGAACTTGGCGATTATATTGTTACCGGTGTCTTAAAGGATAATAATGAACAAACACATATTAAGTTTGAAGCATTAGCCTCGTTATCATCATTAACACGCCTCGAAGAACAAGACAGTATTTTGTCATCTACAGTAAATAATTGGAAGAACAGGTACCGTGGCTGGGTTTATCTTCAGTTAAAGGACGATGTAGATAAAGCAATTGTTGAAGATCATTTGGAAGCTATAAATCAGGAGATATATAGCGACATGGAAGATTATAATCATGAATTTAAATTGCAAGCACTAGCTGATATAAGTCCAGGACCTCTGATGGGTAATGAAATAGGTCCGGGGTTGCCAATGATATTTGTCTATTTTCTTTCAGGACTTGCCTTGGTTGTAATGCTCTCGGCCTCGTTTAACTATATGAACCTTTCTATTGCCCGGGCACTCACCAGAGCACGCGAAGTAGGAGTAAGAAAGGTTTCAGGAGCTAATAAGCCACAACTAATTATTCAATTTGTTATAGAAGCTATACTAATATCAATTATCGCTCTTGTATTGAGTCATGCAATTCTTTTCTTGCTTAAACCGGCATTTACACAACTTCATTTTGCTCAATTACTGCAATGGAACCTACGCCTGGACACAAATGTTATTATCTTCAGTTTGCTTTTTAGTGTGCTTATAGGGTTTCTTGCAGGTATACTGCCTGCATTTACACTGGCTTCTTTTCAGCCCAACAAGGTATTGAAAGATCTGTCTGGAATTAAACTCTTTTCAAAACTAGGTCTGAGAAAATTCTTGATTGTTTCACAGTTTAGTTTGTCTTTAGTGTTTATCATATCAGCCATATTAGTATTTAATCAACTGAAATCAATGATTGGTGCTGATTTCGGCTTTAAAACAGAAGATATAATAAATGTGCAACTCAATAACACTTCATATCAACAACTAAGAACTGAATTAGAAAAATACCCTCAGATTGTTAATGTAACAGCTGCAACCCATATACCAGCATCGGGAACAGATTATAGTACTACCCTTAAAAAGAATTGGGAAGATGATGTTGAGTTGGATATGTCATATTTTAATGTAGATGAAAACTATATAAGCATACTGCAACTGGAATTAATTGCCGGCACTAACTTCGAACAATTAGAGGTAAGCGCTAATGAGATCATTATAAATGAAAAGTCGATTGAAACATTTGAGCTCGGTAACCCACATGAGGCTATAGGTAAATACTTAATTGATATTGATGACTCTATAAGCTTGAAAATTGTGGGTGTTGTAAAAAATTACAACCACCGAATGCTTATCCTTGAAATATCACCTATGATGCTAAGATATAAACCAGACAATACTAATATAGCTCAGGTAGCTTTTCTTCCAGGTCAATCAAAAGAAGCAGAGGCGATTATTGAAACATCCTTTGAGAATATTAATCCGGGATTAAAAGTCGATTATGAATCTTTCGAAGATGAACTTACGTTCTATTACAATTTATTATTTGGCGATATTGTCTCCGTTGTTAATGTAGCAACAATTTTAGCACTAATAATTGCCTGTATGGGATTGTTAGGAATGGCCACTTACACGATTGAAACAAAAACCAAAGAAGTTGGCATACGAAAAGCTTTGGGAGCTTCAGGGTACCAGTTAATTTATCAATTATCAAAGGGGTTTATTAACATAATTATTTTGGCAATAATAATAGCTATTCCAATAGCCTACTTCTTAAACAATCTATGGCTGCAAAAGTTTGCTTTCAGGGTTCCAATCAGTTTTGGTGTTATTTCATTGGGGGTATTAATCTTATTGATTCTAGGAGTGCTTACCGTTGGTTCGCAAACCTACCGGGCAAGCAGATTAAATCCTGTCGATAGCTTAAGGAATGAATAATTCAGACTGATTAAGTATAGATAATTATCAGTCTATATCACCTAATTGTGGTCTGATAATAACTTCCTCAACAACCGATCTTTCAGACATGGAAAAAGCACTCCAAATAGCATGAGCAACATCTTCCGGGTTCATAAATCGCTCTTCAGGCAAATCAGTACCCTCCCAACTTTCTGTTAAGGTAGCACCTGGTATAATGGCTGTTACTTTCACGTCATGCTCTTTCATTTCTTCGCGCAACACTTTAGTCATCCCCAATAAAGCATATTTGGAAACACAATAACTACCACCATTGATATAAGGTGTTATGCTGGCTGTTGAACAAATATTAAAGATATGACCTTGATTATTCATTATATTATGAATCAATCCCCTCGTCACATAATAGGCGCTGGACACGTTAGTGTTCATAGTCTTTTCGAATACGCCATCTTCTTCCTGGTGTATTTGTCCCGGAATAAATACCCCCGTATTATTCACTAAAGCAAGCAGGTTTGTTAAATGTGTTTGAGCAAAATCAACAAACTTATTAGCCCCTTCCTTTGTGGAAATATCAGCTTCAACACCTTCGAATCTAATTTCAGGATTTTTATTCTCAAGCTCAGTTTTTAATCCTGCCAAATCAGCTTCACTTCGAGAGCAGGTGATGATATCAAATCCCTTATCAGCAAAAAGTGTGATAATAGCACGACCAATACCTTTGGTACCTCCTGTAACTGCAACAGCTTTATTCATAATTAAAATATTTTGATAACTCTAATATACCAATCCTCCTTGATAACGTTAATACAAAAACAAACGTCTCTTATATTCATTCCTTTCTGTAAGTTTTTTTATCTTGCTATAAATTTATCCTTATAAACAAAGAAAGGTGATAAAAAGCATTGGTAGATATTTCATTTTTCTGGGCACTCTATTCACTAATCGTGAATCTTTTAGGACATACATTCGCCTGTTTTTTGATGAAAGTGTGAAAATTGGTACTAACTCAGTGGTTTTAATAACCATTGTGTCAGTATTCATGGGAGCAGTAACCACAATTCAGACTGCTTATAACCTGGTTAGTCCTTTAATTCCGGATTATATCGTGGCTCTTGTCGTTCGTGATATGGTATTATTAGAACTATCACCTACAATTATTGCCATCATTTTTGCCGGCAAGGTAGGGTCTAACATTGCAGGTGAATTAGGAACAATGCGAATTACAGAGCAAATTGATGCCCTTGAGGTAATGGGGATTAATTCTTCCTCCTACCTGGTGCTGCCCAAGCTTCTGGCCACATTATTCACCTATCCATTGCTGGTAATCTTTTCAGCGTTTGTTAGTCTTGTGGGAGGTTACCTGGCAACCAGGTTAACAGGTGTAATTACTACACAGGATTATATTTTTGGGATACAGTACCAATTGATTGAGTTTATGGTGCTATTTGCTATGATAAAGGCTATTGTATTTGCCTTTCTGGTATCAACGATTTCCTCTTTCATGGGATATTTTACAACCGGTGGCGCTCTAGAGGTGGGTAAAGCCAGTACAGAAGCGGTAACAAATAGTGTAATAGCCATACTTGCAGCTGATTACCTGTTAGCGCAGTTACTGGCAGAATACCTGGTTGAGATTTAATATGATAGAAGTAAACAACATATCTAAATCATTTACCGGAAGGAGTATCCTTCAGGATATTTCTGTAGTGTTTAAGCCGGGACAGGTAAATATGATTATTGGAGCCAGCGGAACCGGTAAAAGTGTCTTACTTAAATGCATTGTAGGCCTCGAACAACCCGATATTGGTGAAGTGTTGTATGATCAACGTGATTTTACCCATGCAAGCAGACTTGATAGAATTGAGATCAGACGAGAAATAGGAATGCTATTTCAGGGTGCCGCTCTTTTTGACTCAAAAACTGTTGAAGAAAATGTAAAATTCCCCCTTGATATACTTACAGACACACCGGATGATGAAAAACTCGACAGGGTGAACCATGTACTTACCCGGGTTGGATTGGAAAACTCCAACCAACTTATGCCATCTGAATTAAGTGGTGGTATGAAAAAAAGAGTAGGTATTGCCCGTGCACTGGTCAATAATTCTAAATACCTGTTTTGCGATGAACCAAATTCAGGCCTGGACCCCCAGACATCAATACTTATTGATAACCTTATCAAAGACCTTACAGAAGAATATAATACCACTACGGTCGTTGTTTCTCACGATATGAACTCTGTAATGGAAATTGGTGATTATATCATGTTCATGTTCAATGGTGAAAAAGTCTGGGATGGGGCAAAAGAAGATATCCTGGGTGCAGAGGTAGAAGCATTTAATGATTTTGTTTTTGCCAATAACTTAATGCGCACCCTGAAAGAACAAGTCAATAATAAATAACAAATACTTGCCTTTTACGCCAACCACCTGGTTGATAATTCGTAATAATTAAAAACTAAAATCATGAACAAGTTTTTGTTAATTCTCATTATGGTCTTTGCATTCACAGGATGCAAGGGCCAGGATAACTCCTCCCCTCGTCCATCAACCGCAGCTCCCAATGTTTCTGTGATAGATCACAGTTTTGTCATTCCAGGACTCGACCGCGAAAGACTGGCAAGAATTTACCTGCCAGAAGACTATGATTCTTCTAATGATCGTTACCCGGTCCTTTATATGCATGATGGTCAGAATTTATTTGATGATTCTACTTCTTATGTGGGTGAATGGGGCGTTGATGAGAGCCTTAATCAACTGGCAAAAGAAAATGATTTCAAAGTTATTGTTGTTGGTATTGATCATGGCGGTGAGAAAAGAATGACTGAACTTAGCCCCTGGATGAACCTTAGGTTTGGTAAAGGAGAAGGAAAAGAGTATATGGAGTTTATTGTAAAACATGTTAAACCATATGTTGATAAACACTATAGAACACTGCCGGAAAGCAAGAATACTGCAATAATGGGTAGTTCAATGGGAGGTCTGATATCTCATTATGCCATATATGCATACCCTGATGTATTCAGCAAGGCAGGTATTTTTTCGCCCTCTTACTGGTATAATAATAAGGTTTTTACCTACACCGAAAACAATCCTGTTCCGGAAGATTACCGAATGTTCATTCTTATCGGTGAAAAAGAATTGGGTGCAGTTCCTATGGTGGAAAACATGCATAGTTTAATTCTTAAAACCGGTCACCCTGAAGACAATTGCAAATTAATCATCGATCCGGAAGGTGAGCATAATGAAGCTTTCTGGATGAATCATTTTATGCCGGCAGTTAAATGGCTATTTGAATTATAGCTAAATTTATCCCCTAAACTGCGAAAAATGGGATATAAAGTTCTAATAACTGGCACCAGTGGTATGGTAGGTATGGGTGTTTTACTGGAATGTCTCGACCACCCTGATATAGATAAAGTTCTTATCGTTAACCGCCACTCAATTGAAATGGAGCATCCGAAATTAACTGAAGTAATTGCGCCTGATTTCATAAAATTAGATAAGGTAAAAGAATCATTTAAGGGTTACGATGCATGCTATTTCTGTGCCGGTGTTTCTTCTTTTGGTTTGAAGGAAGCAGAGTTTACAAAACTTACTTACGATTTAACATTACACTTTGCACAAACCTTTATTAAACATAGTCCGAATAGTATATTCTGCTATGTATCGGGGCAAGGTACCGATAGCACCGAAAAAGGCCGAATAATGTGGGCTCGGGTAAAAGGGAAAACAGAAAATGATATTGCAGCTATGCCATTCAGAGCCACCTATTTGTTCAGGCCCGGATTTATTCAACCCATGCGTGGGATTAAAACAAAGACGAAGTTATATGCTGTACTTTATGCCATTTTCAAACCATTATATTTAATACTGAAACATTTCCCATCAACTGCTACCAATAGCACGAATTTTGGCTTAGCCATGATCAGGGTTCTGGATGAGAATTATGCAAGTGGTATACTCAATAACAGGGAAATTAATGAACTTGCAGCCCGATAATTAGATTTAGCATTTTTCAGTAGTTTAAGGAGGATAAGTGATAAGGCATATTATTATGCTATTTAATACATTTTCATATATCGAATGCCATTGAGTAAATTAAAAACTATTCATATTTGCATTCATATTTTTTAGAGTACAACATTTTTTAAGTTAGTTAAAATGAATTTCAAATCAATCAAGAATGGAATCCTGGCATTTGTTATTATTCTTTTATTAATGCCAATAGGACATGCTTTAATGATTCTTATTGAAGAATTATTAGAAGCAGATAAATTTATTGGGGCATTTATTGTCGGCCTACTTGGTTTAGTATTACTGATACTGAGCCTTACCAGGTTTCAAAAAAAATCTGTGGCAACCATATCGGGTTTGCTTGCCGGAATCTTAGTCTGGACAGGATGGGTAGAGTTTTCATTTGTCTGGATAGCGAATAAGTTAAGTATACCCGGTGCAATGGAAAATGGTGAAGTAGTAACTAAGCCTGAATACCTGATAATGCCATCATCATTGGGGTTGTTGAGTACGCTAATGATCTTTTTCCTGTTTAATAAATCAAGGTGTCAGTTTTTTAACTGGTTTCAAAGGTTATTTGGTCTGAAAAAACTGATTAGAGTGAAATCAAAGGATGACAGGCCCATATCTATAATTACATTTATTGAGACCATTATGATATTATGGTTCTTTTATATTGTCCTGCTATTGGTATATGATCCTGATATTGCAGGAGATAATCATCCTATGACCTTTATTGTTGCTTTTGGGTCACTAATCTGGTCAATCTACTTATTCCTTAACCTGATTAAGATTAATCAGCTGGACTATGCCATCAGGTATGCCATCCCGACAGTAATAATTTTCTGGAATTTTATTGAAGTAATGGGAAGGTGGGACCTGTTCAAAGAAATCTGGGTTCATCCTTTCGAACATTGGATTGAAATATTGATTATCACCTTATTGTTTATTGGGTTCCTCGGATATTATGTGGTTGAAAGTAGAAAAGCCAGAATGAAACTGAGCACGGAACAATCTGTTGAGTCAGGAGACAACTCCTGACTTATACCAATTTAACCCTAAAATAAGGCACTTACTGAAATCCTGCCGATATGAATTACCTTTAAGCTCTGGGGTTTTCGTCCTTCATAGAATAGATTTACCTGTAATCCATTAAGAAGTTTTTGTTGCCAACCTAATGACCATGACATATTACTACCTGGTCTCATACCTTGCAGTATTTCATAACCTAATGGTGATTGTTCATTGCCATTGTAGTTTATCCTGGCATATTTCACATTACCATTTAGCATGTATTTAGTAGCTATTCCCCTTTTAAACTCAACAAGTACCTCATTAATAATAGCTTCTGAATTTTGTTCATTCGAACTAATGCTGTTTTTAATCCGCATGAAATAATTACTGGTAATCCTAAATGTAGGATTTGGTTGCCAGGATATCGAGGGCCCAACACTATAATCATTTATTTCATAGTTCCTCCCCTCCAGATAGTCGCTTTTATTTTTTCTCTGCGCACTGAAGCTCTTCAACTTTAGGTTATAGTGTTTTGTAATATTCCATCGTGCCACAAAATTGTACTCTTCATCTGACCTGCTCTCAAAGCCATTTGTGTACAGGTATTTTTTACGATAATTAGCATAACCAATATTAACTCCGAATTTGGGATTCGCCTTGTTAATAAACAAAGTTGACCGTAATGCTTCTTTCATAGACAATACCATATTATCTTCAATATCAACGAGAAATGGGGCAAACCTGGCAGCTAAATTGGTGTCAGTTATTCTATAATGTGAGGTCCATGAGGTGATGTTGGATATCCTTGATAACAATGTCAATAATCCCCCTTTGTCCTTCCATGATCCCGGTGCCCTGATATTGGCACGGTAATTAAAAATATTTTCATAGGCATCAAGAAACTCTGTGCCATTCACATATAGTTTAATATAATTTCTTTCATCAAAATGAATCGCCTCATAAAACTCATTCAAATCCATAACTCCATCCTCGTTTTCATCACGCCATGTATGTGTTCCCTCCCCTGTAGGCACCTCAATAAAAATATATTCTCTCCTGGGTACTCTGGCATTAGAAATTGAATAATTCAACTCACTTCTGAAAACTTTCTTAATGATATCGCCCGTCCAGTCAATACGACCTGTAATACTTTCAATAGCTTCATCATTCGTAGAAACCATGTTATCGAATGTTCTATAATTTAATATCACATTTATCCTATGGTTGTTTTCAATGGTCGTAGTGAGTTTCGACCTGATATTCTCAGACCTCCCGGAATTTGCCAGTTCACCTGCTACAGGACTCTTATCTTCACGGGTTGTATAAGCCAGTTCAAACAAGGTGTTTTTCTCTGGACTATTTCGAAGAAAAACCTCATGTGATGTAAAATAATTAGCTGAAGAAATTAGAGAATCTAAACCATTGTCAACGGTATTTTGTTCGAGCAATAATCGGTAGCCCGGTTGCACAAATCCCTTGAGATAAATCTCTGAGTATAATTTATTCCACAAAGCCTGGTTGTTAATCATCGTGCTCTTCATTCTAAACCCCCTTACATTTACCTGCATTAATCCCAATGCCTTATTCAGGTCAAGATTATGCTGAATTCCTTTCAGCTGAGTCTCCTTATTCCTGTAGTTGACCTGGTATAAAAACCCATTATTGGCATCCTTCCTCAATCCCGCTGAAGTGTTTATCACAAAGTCGTTATCATTGGGCAGATCAACAGGAGAATAACTCCAATCCCTGTCAAATTCCACTCTTCTAATTCTGTCTATACCATTAAAATTAGCGCCCAGGTACTCTAAGTCAGTGGAAAGTTGAAGTTTATAACTTTTAAGTATTGATAAAGGCTTCTCATTGATGTAATAACCACCCTTTAAAGCATATCCTCTGTTATTAGAATTACCAATCGCAGAGAACAGGTTTAGGTCATGATTCGAAAAAGCAGATTCTAAATACACACCAGCATATTTGCCTGCCTCCATATCTACCCTGAGATCCAGCATCTCCTTCTTTCCCGGGGCAACCAACTTTTTGTAAGGCATATAATCACCTAAATCCTTACCAATCCATTCATAAATTCTTCCTTGAGCAGCATATTCGCTGATATTATAATCTCCCTTATTGGCGTCAACTTCAGAAAATGAAACAGAGTAGAGTGGTTCATTAATATCAGTAGAATGGATATAAATATGATGGAGATTCCCGGATTCATCTGTAGTATCTCTCAAGGCATATAATATTTTTTCTGGCGAGTAGTTAGCCTGGATGGCACTCAAACTAATGGCATCATCAAGGTTATCACCAACAGATGAAAGGATTTCCTTCTCAGAGACAGAGAGGTGATTGAATAATTGTCTTTCCGGGTTATCAGCTTCTTTATAATAAGTTACTGATATGCTTGCCTTGCCAATCTTCTGAATATGATTCAAATTCATGATCGAGCGAGCATAATTTCGCACTGCATATTCATAATCAACTCTTACCCTTGAATAGTTGGTAATAATAACATTGCTTGTGAATGTGATTTCTGCCTGATTATAATCAATTACATAATCATTGTTATAACCGCGAACAAGTTGTTTACCATCAAGAAATACTTTCTCCGAGTTAGCAATTATGATCACATAGCCATTCGACTTATGGGCAGATATTTTGTACGGGCCAGTAACTCCTTCAGAAACCTCGATACTGGTCGTAGCAAACTGTCCCTTGGCAGATGATAAACCAACTGTAGTAGTACTGTTTTTTGTCCTGGCTATTACCCTGCCACCCTGAACATTCTTCAAGTACCTCAGCAGATAGGTGTCACTGTTTTTTAATACAATATCACCACCTGTCACAGAGAACTGGTCATTATAAAGCTCAACAAAGACATTATCGAAATCCTGTAATTGCTGAGTATTCCCCTCAGGTTGGTAGGGTAATGATTGATCCGTTATAGAAGCCCGAATATTTATATCATTGCTTAGCTTACCCTCCAGGTTCAGGTTTAGTGATGAATTTACAAATAGATCCTGGGTGTTCCCTACTGTTATTCCCCTACTGATATGCCCTCCCTGGTTTATTTCACCTAGTCCAAAAAGCTCCTCACGTTTTACAAGTAAAGGGTTATTTTTTGCTTTTTCCGGTCGGAAATAAGCAGATGAATCATAATTCCCTACTGAGTTTATACTAAATTTTTTATCTAATCCGGCAGGTAATACACGATAGCAAACTTTAATGGAATCTCGCTTGCCAAAATTTACCCTGAATGACTTCGAGGTAAGCATAGTGGCAGAAAAGCTTTCAATTGTACTATCGGCCAGTGAAATACTGGATGGGGCAATAATATCTGTGTCTTCAATTATGCTTCCGGATGAAACATTCACACAGCGTCTATTATCTTGTCCCAAAACAAATTGAGACTGAAAAAAGATTATCAGAACTATAAGAACTCCACCTTTCATTATTCCACTTCAGGCAGACGCAGATAGAAAGTTGTTCCTTTACCCCACTCTGTATCAAACCAGATAGTGCCTCCAGCATGTTCGATACCATGTTTAGCAACAGCTAATCCAATTCCTGAGCCCTCCTGTTTGGTGCTAAACCTTGGTATAAATACCCTGTCAACAATATCCGGGGCAATGCCACTGCCATTATCCTCAACTTTTATTTGAATTGATGCCTGCTCTTTAATTTGCTCCGTCCTTATCTCAACCGTTACACTATCCTGGTCTTCCTTTTTTGATTGCCCGGCATTAAGTACGATATTCGACAGAATTCTATTCATTAATTTTTGATCTGCCGAGATAAACACTTTATCAGCATGAAGATGCAATTTTAAATCTATTACCTCATCGCCACCAAAATGTACTTTAAGTTCCTCCAGTACTTCGACTAAATCCATCCTTGTGTTTTTGGGTATAGGCATCTTGGCAAATTCACTAAATGAAGTCACAATATCATTCAGGATTTGAAGCTGATTAATAAGATTCTTGACAGTTTTTGCCATATCATTCACTGTCTCATTTTCTCCTTTATTAACAATCCTTTCCAGTTTTTGAAGTGTTAATTTCATGGGTGTCAGCGGATTCTTTATTTCATGCGCTACCTGCTGAGCAACTTCTCGCCATGCACTTTCTTTCTGCGATCTTGACAAAGCTTCTTTACTTGCTTCAAGCTTGATAAGCATATTGTTATATTCTCCTATAAGCTTTCCGATTTCATCATCAGAATCCCACTCAATAGGGATATTTTCATTGGCAAATGAAGTCTGTTCCATTCTTCTTCTGATTAATAAAAGCGGTGCCGATAACCACCTGGATGTCTGGAAAGTAGCAAGCAGGGCAAGAATAAAAATCAGGATAAACAGGTTGAGAATCGTTGTTAAAGCTTCTATCTGGTTGCTTTCGATGCTGCTTTCTGCACCAAAAAACGGGATTACCAACACTCCTAGTAGCCTGTTAGTTTCCGGAGACCTGATCGATGCATACGTTGCATAATAATTCAAGGTGCCAATTGATTCATTTTCTACCGTACTAAGCTCACTATTTTCAATCAGCTTAATAAAAACATCACTATTGAGGTATGGCGATTGTAATCCTCTGGAAAAAATATCAGGCTGTGTAGTGGTAATCATTTCCCCGTTTGTTCCATAAACGGTGGCATCGAAGTGACCGTAACCTGCCAATTGAGTAAGCTTATCGGTAAGCAAATCACGGGCAGAAACATCTACCAGAAATGCATCTGTTTCTCGTACGATCTGGGTGGCCAAACGTGCTGATTCTTCCAGTTTGTTATCGACCTGTTCCTGCCTGAAAGATGTGGTGATAAAACTTAACGTGGTAATAGTTACCAGCAATAGCGGAACAAAAAATGCAAGGTTGAGGAATATCTGAATCTTAGTAGTATAGGGAATTTGTCTTTTTTGAAAAACCTTGTACCCGGAATATAAAGCCAATAAAAGGATAATCGGCAGTAACAAAGTAGTTAACAGGAAAGTACTATTGGATACCACCTGGTTGAGGAAGTCATACTTCCTGCTTACAACAATGGCATCATCCCCCTTATCTTTTAATAAATAGTGCTTAGTACCCTTTTCTACCCATAGTTGTTTATCCTGAAATCCTGCCATAGAGAAAAATGTATAATCAATACTTCCCGAATTCTGAATCAGAATATCCTCTTCGAATATCGCATAAGAGTAATCTTCTATCTGATATGACTTAAAACGATAATCAACCAGGAGTTCCGGATAAACATTCTGAGGCACCATTCTCTTCTGCCTGAAATCAAGGATAATGTATCCTATTACATTTCCATACCTGGTAATTGGTACAAACGACATGTAATGTTTTGATAATCCCCGAAGATCATGCGTTAAACTATATAATCCTTCGAATTCGGTCTGGTTTCTGGGTAGGTTATACCTGCTTTTAATTTCGAAATAATTTAAAGTTGTCCCAAAATCAGGTATCCCTTCTCCAGAATACGAGTATAAATAAATATCTATGTTATACTTCTCAAGGTACCTGCCAATATACCCGCGTGTTATTTTCTTTATTATATAGTCTTTTGACAAAAACGGATTACTCAACCTCGCTGATATGGCTGGATCTTCTTTAATGGCATTCCCCAGCTCATCAATCATAAACTCGGCCATATAATCATTTTTCAAGGCCAGGTTCTGTGCATATCGAACCATTTTGTTGGTGTCTCGTGTGTTTTCGAAATCTGCAATACACCATCCTCCTACTGCCGCTTCAACTACAATCCAAAATAAGACATACAGTGTAAGAGATTCACTTTTTCGCTGTATAGATCGATGAATCCTGGTGAGCAGTAAAAACACACTTACCAATATGGTTACAAGTATCAGATTGGCTACAGGAATATTTGCATAGAAGGTAAATAACCAGAAAACCACACTACCCAGAATAATTGCGATGGCTTTCTCCCAGTTATTATCACCCTGGTTATCAATTCTTTTAAAGAATAAATGAAAAATTAGTGCGGTTGTAAGACTGATTAAGACAAATATTATCAGGGATATTATCCTAAAGCTATCGAATTCGAGCGATTGTACAATATCCAGACTAACCTGTGAATTAAAATAGATAGTTCGTAATTGCAAGTATTGATAATTGATAACAAGATTAAGCACAAAAGCAAATCCGGCAGAATAGAGCATTCTTTTAGCCCTTGAACTAAACTGTTTTATTTTAACAATTCTGAAATGCTTAAATGCTACGACACTCAGAATAAAAATCATAAGTGTATTGAGGAGCATATCACCAAATGACTGTTCGAACCATGAAACAATAAAAAACTTTGAATCGAAAAGTTCCACAGGCATCAGGCTACCCGGGAAATTGAACATTGCCATGACCAATTTCAGTAACATCCAGGCCAGGAAAATGACCACAAATACAAACCAGTTGCCAAAATCTTCTGATTTCTTCACTGACCACCAGGTTATTCCTGTTAGCAACGAAATGATGGAAAAGCTATAAATTACCAATAAAAGCAGATTTATTGGAGAGCGATTCAATATATAGTTAGTCTCATTCGCTAACCATAATACCTCCCTCTCTCTCAGGGTAATTGCCAATCCCTCATCAATGGGCGAAGTTCGCAACAGAACTTCCTGGTTTCCAAAAATATAGTTATTAGGGCTATCGGCCAGGTACTTATTCTGAACATCGAAATCAACAAATATGGGGATAACAGAAACTACTTCGTAATTACCATTAGATGAACTTGTAAACCACTTCCTTACAAGATAGATACTATTGTCATTATTGATCAACTTAAAGGTATAATCTCCTTTAATCAATTCATATTCAGGGGTATAATGATAATTGGTCCAAAAATGGAGCTCAGTGTTTTTAAAAATAAAATATGGATACCGGTTTTCTTTTAGGACATCATTAAATGTGAAAATGTCCACAGAAGATACACTGTCGAGAACCGGGATCATCTCATATTCAAGTTCCTTAAGTTCTTTCTCAAGGTTTTTTTCAACAGTTTTAACATAATAATCCTGGGAAGTATAATAATCCTGTATCAGGAACTGGGTTATCCAGCCAATAATCAGGAGCAGAACCCCTGAAACTATATAAAATACAGGCTTTTTATGCATTTCTTGTTCAATGTGCTAACTAAAATTAACACACCTTACCTAGTAACAAAAATAAATCCCACAAATCAGTGATTGTTTTTGGTTTTTCTGCTGTTTCTAAACCAGAAATACCCCACCGCAGCTATAATTATGTAAGGAGCAGCAAATAAATAGAGGATACCAAAATTCAGGTTAGCCGACAAAACTGTCTCTGATCCGTTGCTCACATTGGTCTCCAGAGTAGCACGACACATGGCACATTGTGCAGATGCTGAAATATTTGCAATCACCCAGAAGAAACATAACAAAACAAGGCCTTTCAACTTTTGCATAGCATACAAGTTTAACTAATAATACGGACTAATCAGAAAATACACCAATACGCCAGATAATGCCATCAACAACCAAACAGGATAGGCAATTCTGACCAATCGCTTATGTTTTCCTCTTTCATCATTCAATCCACGATAAACGGCAAACAGAATAAAAGGCAAGCCAACAATTGATAATAAAATATGAGCCAATAGAAGAATCAGATAAACCGACCGGTTCATTCCTGCGATTTCTCTTTCACTGTCAGATAGTACTAAATCATGGTTTACATCACCAAAAACGGCAGATGGTACATTAGCATGGTAAGTTATATAAGAAACAAGAAAGATAGCTCCAAGAACCATGGCAGTTAACATCAGGTTACGATGAAGCCTCTCATTACCCTGTCTGATAAAATATAGTGCTGCAATCAAAATAATTATAGTAAGGGAATTAATTGAAGCATTCACCTTTGGCAGTTCCCTCATCCATGGAGGGGACATAGCCTGTTCGGCTGTGGTAAGGAAAAACATAATTGCTACCACTACCGGCACCAGAATACTGACTATTACAATTGTTCCTTTATTGATCTTCATATTTAGTAATTGAGTAAAATATCCAGCTCGATATCCAGCCTTTCTATTTCTTCTAGCTCCAGAACATTAAAATACCCCCTGATCCTTCTTTCCTTATCTATCAATACAAACTTGTAAGGTATGGCTTCCGTTATCCATTGATTTTCTCCCAGGATCATCTCACAATTCATAGTCCGGTAATATGCTGCAGAATCCAGAGAAATTACATTATTATTAATCTCGTCATTACTCATAATGATATTATACATTCCCATCTCATGATACTTAGAGAATACTTTTTCTAAATCCGGGGCAAATTTTTCGCCAGATGAAAAGTGAAACAAGGCTGGTAATGTTATATCGTTTTTATCAATTATCTCTAAGTCTACTCTATGTAATTCATTATTCGAGCTACACTCTGAGACAGGTATGCCCTCTTCGAAGTACACCGGTAATTCAAATTTGTTTTCCCCAAATAAATTAAGGAAAAAGACAACTACCACCGGAGTTAATAGTACCAGTGAAATAATTATTATCTTGTTGATCTTCTGCATAAAAAATGATGCTCATTAAAAATATAAAAGAAAAGCGCCACCCGCCTCCCGATAGCTATCGATATGGCGGATGACTGCTTAACTAACTTCAGCTCTTAAAAGAAACGTTCTACATGGATATAAGAACCCTCCATCAACAGTGCAATTATCAGCCATACAACCAGGATCATGGGAAAAATGACAGACCATCGCAATCCTTTCACTTCATGACCCAGGTGCATAAACTCAAAAATTATATAAAATGCTTTTACGATCGTCATTATTACAAACAATGATGTTCTTAATCCTCCTGCACCCATGGTAAATGCGACAACAAATTCAATTACGGTAACAAAAAATAAGTAGGCAGCAATTTTAACCAGATGCTTAACTTTTGCACTGTCAACCGGTTGAACAACGACTTTATTTTCTTCAGTATTCATAGTATTCTATTTAGCGATTAAACAAGGTAAAAGAAGGTAAACACAAATACCCATACCAGGTCTACAAAATGCCAGTACAGTCCAACCTTTTCTACCATTTCATAATGTCCTCTTTTATCATAAACACCTCTTACAGCATTATAGTAAACAATATAGTTAAGTACTACACCACTCAACACGTGGGTTCCATGGAAACCCGTAATAAAAAAGAAAAACGCTGCAAATGCTGGAGGCCCGTATTCATTCGAGGTAAGGCTGGCACCTCCTAATCCTGTTCCATGGATAAAGTGTGTCCACTCCCAAGCCTGGCAACCAAGGAATGTTATCCCGCCTACAATTGTCCAGAACATCCATTTTTCAACTCCTTTTCGATCCATACGATGCCCTGCCTCCACAGCAAGCACCATCGTTACACTACTCAGAATAAGAATAAATGTCATGATACCCACAAATACAAGCGGTGCATACCCATGATAGAAAGGCATGGCACTAAATACTTTTTCAGGATTTGGCCAGGACTCAGCACTGAATCTCACCAGGCCATAGCTTACCAATAAGGCCGAAAATGTAAATGCATCTGACAATAGAAATATCCACATCATGAGCTTACCATAGCTCACTTTGAATGGTGATTTTCCACCACTCCAAAGATTTATTTTAGCTGTTGCAGTTGTTGACATCTATTTTTGGTTAATGGTTTAACAAAAGGAAAATGAACAAATACACCCAAAGAGCATCCAGGAAATGCCAATAAGACACACTAAAACCTAAATGTGCCATATTTTTTGAATGTATTTTAAACTGAAAAGTACGGACCAGTATAATCAGGAGGTAGACTAACCCACTCACAAGGTGGAACCCATGTACACCCATAATTACATATAGAAATGATCCGGACGGATTCCCCACAAAATATACCTTGCTATCTACTAATGCTCCCCACGTATAAACCTGGCTGATCAAAAAACCAATTCCAAGTAATAATGATAGTGTTAAATATAGCTTGACCAAATTGATATTATCAGACCTGGCCGACCAGTAAGATAATTGAGCAGTAACACTACTTAATAATAGTATTATTGTCGAATACCATAAAAGATCAGGCAATTCATAGGCCATCCAGTTACCCTCAGCCTGCCTTACAATGAAAGCGCTGGTCAAAGAAGCGAAGATCATTATTATGGATACCATGAACATCCATAACAGGAACTTCTTCGGATTCATAGACCTTGTTTTCTTTGGCTCCTCGGTTAAATGTATATCTTTAATCATCTCTTTATATCTTGTCTAATAAAAATGAAATCTGCACAATTGGCAGGTATAAAAATGATCCAAACATAATTGACAGGGCCGCTTTCCTGGTATCTGTTTTCTGATCCAGGCATTGCTTCATCAGGTAAAAAGTCTGGGCAAAGAATAAGGTACCCACTACGGTAACAACCAATGCTGAATTGATTCCAGTTAATCCAAATTTGGCTGGTAATATTCCCAGGGGAATAAGCATAAGTGTATAGATCATAATCTGGAATGCAGTTTGCAGATTTTTACCCCCTCCTGAAGGAAGAAGTTTGAATCCGGCTTTTTTATAATCTTCATCAGCCACCCAGGCAATAGCCCAGAAGTGAGGAAACTGCCAGAAAAACTGTAAGGCAAATATTATAAGCGCCACAGTTGAAATGCTTCCTGTAGCTGCCACCCATCCCAACAGTGGAGGAAGTGCTCCCGGTATAGCACCCACAAAAACAGCTATTGGCCCTACTCTCTTTAGAGGTGTATAAACAAAGCTATAGAGTACAAGTGATAGTGCTGATAAAACTACGGTAAGCCAATTGGTGGATACTGCTAATAGAACAAAGCCAATAACTGCCGTTACCACTGCAAATCGTTTGGCTTCAGAAACCATAATTCTTGAAGTAGGTAAAGGTCTTGTTTTTGTTCGTTTCATCAGCTTATCAAGATCTTTCTCAATAATCTGGTTTATTGTTATTGATGCTCCTGATACAAGGAAACCTCCAATGAACAGTAGTATAAATGTTGGCCAATGAAAATTGACAGCCCCCAGCGTGTAGCCAAATCCAGAGGAAAAAGCTACCAGTAGTGACAATCGAGGCTTTAAAAGCTCTATATAGGATTTTATTGCTGACTGGAGTTCTACTCCCTGATATGTATTAACTGATTCCAATTTTATTACTTGTCTTCAGGTTCAACAACAACACTATTACCATTATTCTCAACCTCCACACTTAACTGTTCATTTTCATTCGGCAAATTACTCTCGGCTGTATCTGAATAAGGCACTGTCTGAGGAATGAAATCCGGATAATCCTGAATTTCTTCCTTAGTCATTTTCTCCCTAAACTCATCATTTATTGGCTTACTGTAATCGTATGGCCAACGATATACTTTTGGAATCTCACCAGGCCAGTTTCCATGCCCGGGATTAATTGGTGTAGTCCACTCAAGTGTATTCGAATCCCACGGATTCTGCGGTGCTTTTCTGCCACGGTATATGCTCCAGAAGAAATTAAAAAGGAAGAGCAGCTGTGCTACAAAAGTTAATCCTGCAGCAATTGTAATAAATGCATTCAGGTCAGTAAATGTACTGAAAGCATCGAAGTTGGTAAATGAATAGTATCTTCTTGGGAATCCGGCAATACCGATGTAGTGCATTGGGAAAAACACAAGGTATATTCCTATAAATGAGGCCCAGAAGTGTATGTAGCCTAATTTGGCGTCCATCATTCTACCAAACATTTTCGGGAACCAATGGTAAACCCCGGCAAGCATACCAAAGAATGCAGCACTACCCATCACCAAATGGAAATGTGCCACTACAAAATAGGTGTCGTGCAATTGTATATCCAGAGCTGAATTCCCAAGGAAGATACCTGTGAGCCCTCCTGCAATAAAGAATGAAACCAAACCAATTGAAAACAACATGGCCGGTGTAAATACAATATTCCCTTTCCACAGGGTAGTGATATAGTTAAACACCTTAATGGCAGAAGGAACAGCAATAATCAGTGTTAACAGCATAAATATCGATCCGAGAAATGGATTCATGCCCGT
>JBDLIU010000034.1:0-25066 GCA_039714715.1 Bacteroidota bacterium | reverse complement strand
TCCTGGGGCTGGTAAAAAATTCTTTGTGTTGGGTATGCCAGGTGAATATCACTATTCTCGGCAAAGGCATCCAGTACTTCTTCCCAAATAGCCTGCTCTGTACCCCTTCTTCGCTGTGGTGTTATTAAAAACCGCATTGATAGCTGTACTCCCGAGTCCTTCACCTTCGTGTAAACGATTGGAGTAAGCTTGTTATACAGGATCATGTATTTCTGTGATGCCTCCATCAGCTTCTGCTCTGCTGCATGGGTTAGCGATGCCGCATGCCTGTTTACAATATCTGTAAGGATTTCTTTTGCCTTCTTCCAGTTACTCTCAAAGGTTATCAGCACGTTAATTTCATGCCAGATATGACTAAATCCCTGGTTGAAATTGGCTTGTGGTGTGGTAAATACCTTTCCATTAGGTATATGGATTATCCTTCCTGTACTCTGATCAGCATCTACCCAGTTGCCTATCTCATTGATAGTAAACTGGAACACCCTGGTATCGATCACATCACCCAAATGCTCTCCGATCTGAACCCTGTCACCAATCTGGAATGGCTTTCTCACCAGGATAAATATCCACCCTGCCATATTGATAAACATATCCTTTAAAGCAATAGTTAATGCAGCAGAGATTAACCCAATAAAAGTGGCAAAATGTTCTATTTCACTAAACCATATAACAATAAGGATAATAACATCCAGTACGCCAATGCTGTATTTAGCCGCTCTTATCCAGTAGTATTTATTGCGTATATCAGCAACCTTTCTGCTAAGAATCCTAACAACAATCCATCGAACCACAATAGCCAGGAAAATTACTATTATAGAATAAACCAGTTTTTCTGCCATTTGTAATTCAATGCCAGTCTGATTTGCAATGAGTTCTGTTAAGTATTTCATCTGAGTTTAAATTATCTAAAAACTAAAAACCGCTTACCGGTTCCATGAACGATATTTCTACTCTGAATTTAGGGTCTATTGCCCTCAGTTGCTTCACAGCACTACCCGATAACCTGATAATAATTTTCTCATTAATTCCTGTGTCAGGTAGTTTCCCCACTATTCTAACAAAGACTACCTGGTTATTCATCTCGTTTCTAACAGCAACCAGGGTTCCTACCGGCAAATTTCTATGCATGGCCAGGTAAGTCTCCCCTCCTGATTCTCCAACAATGGAAGCTGCCATACCACTTTCGCGTTTTTTAACTGATTCTCCTCTTTCGGGCAATTGGGATACCTCTGGTGTTGGAGCAGGTTCTTCAGACACTACAACCGCTTCTTCCTGAACTTGTTCATCCACCTCAACAACTTGTTCTCGTGGCTCTACTTTCGGCATTGGTTTGGGAGATATAACAGACGGTCTCCCTCCACCAGCTGAACCTACCATTAGCTCCTGTCCTAGGTTAAGAGCACTTGACTCCAACCTGTTCCAGGCAACAAGGCTATCAACAGGAATATTGTAAATTCTGGCTACTGCATACAGGCCTTCTCCAGCCTGAACAACATGATATCGTTGGCCATTTCGAACAAAATCTGTTTTTTCAGGAACCGGTTTCCCTTCGATCTTAAGTTTTTGCCCAATATCCAGCGTGGTGGATAACAGGTCATTCCATTCCATTATATCAATTACACTTACTTCATATATCCGTGAGATACTATAAAGTGTTTCACCCTGGGCTACCGTATGAATTATCTCCTTGGGTTGAGGTGGTGCCTGCCTGGGCTTAGCATCCGGATCATATGGCACCTTAATGATCATACCTTCATGCAATCCTTTTTTTACCTCAGGACTTGCTTCCGCAATTTCATTCATAGAAGCATTATATCTTCTGGCAATAGAAAAAAGTGTTTCCCCCGGATCAACCTGGTGGATAATATATGCCTGTCCGTCAATATACTCCAACCGCAGTGAATCTGTATTATTTGCATAAACCTGGGTTGAAATACTTATCAAGCCAACTATCATGAAACTTTGCAACAATCTTGTTATCATTCGCTCTTTGTTCTTAATTCAAATTTAGACTTTTGTAATAACTTTTAATAGCAATGAATTCAGTTGCATTAATTATCTTTAATTACAATTCTAAACTACAATGAATATAAGATATACAATAATTGTGCTGCTTTTTTTATTTACAGCACCTCTGGCAATAATTGCACAAGACACAAAAGTGCTACAACTTAATATCAAGGATGATATAGATCCAAGGATGAACCGGTATATAAACCTGGGGCTGGAGCATGCTTCTGAAGAAGGTTATGAACTGATTGTTATAGAAATGGACACCTATGGCGGACTGGTTACGGATGCTAAAGATATTGTTGAGATGCTTTTAGGGTTTGAGAAACCTGTTTATGTGTATATCAATAAAGATGCCGCATCAGCCGGTGCGCTTATCTCCATTGCCTGTGACAGTATTTACATGGCACCGGGAGCAAGTATGGGTGCTGCTACTGTGGTAATGGGACAAGGAGAGGCAGCGCCTGATAAATACCAGTCATACATGCGATCTACCATGCGTTCTACCGCTGAAGAAAATGGTCGGGACCCGGCCATTGCAGAAGCTATGGTAGATGAACGAATTGAAATAGAAGGAGTAACCAAAGCAGGTGAAGTTTTAACTTTCACTACTTCGGAAGCTATAAAACATGGCTTCTGTGAAGCAGAACTTAATAGTGTAGATGAGGTTATCCAGCGATCCGGCTATACAGAATACAAAGTAGATGAATACGAGCTTAACGCAACAGAAAAAGTAATATCTGTATTTCTTAACCCATTTGTTAGTGGTATACTTATTATGGTCATTGTTGGCGGTATCTGGTTTGAATTACAATCACCCGGTGTTGGGTTTCCCATTGCAGCAGCCCTTTTAGCAGCCATTCTTTATTTTACACCTTACTACCTAAATGGTTTGGCGGCCAACTGGGAGTTGATTGTATTTGTTATTGGTCTAATTTTAATAGGTATCGAGCTGGTAGCTATACCCGGTTTTGGAGTTTTTGGAATTGCAGGAATTACCCTTACAGTTGGGTCATTAATATTGGTAATGGTTGGTAATGATGTATTTGATTTTTCACTTGTACCTGTTGAGGAGATTTTCACTGCCACTGCAGTTACTTTTGGCGGCCTGGTTGGTGGTTCTCTTATCCTTTTCTTTGGTGGCGTCCAGTTTACACACACCAACTTATTTAAAAGAGTAGCCTTAACCACTGTGCAGGATAGGGCTGAAGGTTATACAGCTAAATATACAAGTGATGATATGGTAGGTAAAACCGGAGTTGCCTATACTGTACTCAGACCAAGTGGTAAAGTGACAATCGATAACGAAGTCCATGATGCCTTTACTCGTGGTGATTACATCCAGAAAGGCGATAAGATAGAGGTAATAAGTGATGAAGGTACCACCCTGCAGATTAAAAAGATAGAAACAGGCGGATGAAATAAGCATAAATAAATTTATTCAGCACTTTTCAATTAAAATGATTAAAATTTTTATGCGAATGACAGAATTTGAAACAGATGAAAATATTAGGAATAATCCCTGCCCGATACGAATCAACCAGGTTCCCGGGTAAAGTTTTAGCAGATATCAAGGGGAAATCTATGGTACAAAGGGTGTATGAACAAGCTACTCAATGTCCGCAGATAGATGATATAATTGTGGCTACTGAAGATAAAATTGTTGTTGATCATGTGAAAGAATTTGGTGGCAAGGTAGTGCTAACCGGTAAAGATCATGCAAGTGGTACAGATCGGTGCTTTGAAGCCCTCCAACTCCAGGAACAGGGTTACGATTATGTGGTGAATATTCAGGGTGATGAGCCCTTTATCGACCCTCAACAGATCACAGAACTAACTCAATTACTGAATGGAGAGGTAGAACTGGCCACCCTTGTAAAGAAAATCACTACCAGCGATGAGCTCTTTAACCTTGGAGAGGCCAAAACAGTCTTCAATAAAAATATGGAGGCCCTCTATTTTAGTCGCCACCCTATCCCCTACTACAGGAATGCCGGAGAACTAGACTGGTTACGAAAACAGGATTATTACAAGCACATAGGTATTTATGCCTACAGATCAGATATCCTGGAAAGGATTTCCAAGTTGCCTGTCTCTGCTCTGGAAAAAGCAGAATCACTTGAACAACTACGATGGTTGGAGAACGGACTTACAATCAAACTGGCTGTAACCAATTATGAAAGTGTTTGTATTGATACAAAAGAAGATCTTGCCAAGGTGCTTGAGACTATGAAGTAGCATACTAGCTGTATTTTTCTTAACCCAGAATATTCATTTGCTATTTGTCCTACAAAGTAAGTTAACTGTATAATCCTTTTTAAATAATTTAGAGTAGTTGATGGAGTACAATTTAAGTATAGTTTATTGAATTTCCAGCAGCTCAAATTTCGGCTATTAAAATTGTACCCATCAGGGTTAACCCTGCATCATAATCTACTGATAAGCAAGTCATTGAATTTAACATTTCTCTTAGTATAAGATTATTTATGAATTATTCGGGTTAAATTTATTATACAAACTTAAATCACTCCCATGGCATGGATTCGTAAAGTTGAGTATGATAAAGCTGAAGGTAAGCTCAAAAAACTCTATGATAAGATAGTTGGCCCCGGAGATTACATCGATAATATTAAACTGGTACATGGTCTGAAACCTCATACCCTTGAGGGGCATATGTCACTTTACAAAAATGTACTCCACCATACCGACAACACCCTGCTCCGGTGGCTTCAGGAGGCAATCGGTGTGTATGTGAGTCTTTTAAATAAGTGCGATTACTGTATAAAACATCATTCTGCCGGCATGGCCAGGTTAATCGACCCTGGTTCAACCAAAAAAATAATGAGAGCACTGGAAGAAGATTCTCCCGACCAGTATTTCGGAGGTAAGGAGCTCGCCATTATGGATTACGTTAGAAAACTCACACTAACACCCGGTAAGATAAGACAAAAGGACGTAACCCTGCTCAATGTTACAGGTATTGATGATGATGAGATTTTAGAAATCAACCAGGTTGTCTCCTACTTCGCCTATGCTAATAGGGTTGTACTCGGCCTTGGCGTTGATACCAAAGGAGAAATAATAGGTTTGTCTCCCGCCAGTGAAAAGCAAGACGACTGGAAACATCAATAGCCTTTTTTGTCAGTTGGAAAAAATTATATAATTTTATATATAATTAATTATGCATTTAATTATATAATTCATGGGACGTAGAACTATAGAAGAACACTATGTAAGAAACCTGATGAAAACAGGTGGTGGTAACTCATATATTATCAGCCTGCCAATAGATCTGGTTAGAAAGTTAGAGTGGAAAGCCAAACAGAAGCTTGTAGTTGAAGAACACAAAGATGGCCTGTTGATCAGGGATTGGAAGAAGAAGTAGTAGCCTGGTACTGGTAAAACGAAATATTATGGCTTCTCACAAATATTTATTAAAAAAATAGCTAACTACCTTAAACCAATTTTGTCATGTCGATTCTCCACTTATTAGTGGAGGGGAGACATCTTTTCCACTTAGCAAGACCTAGATGAGTACATATGTCTCATAATTATTTCTATTAGGATTCTTATGAGGTGGCAAAGATACCTCTCGAGCTAAAGCACGATCGGTATGACAAAAAATATAGAAAATTGGTTAGAACCCTAATCACACCATTCACTACTTAGCTTATCAGCTTCAGCCTCATTCGACATTTCAAGAACTTCGCAGGCTCTGGGCGCATTGCCGGAATTATACTGCACCCTGGCAAGATCAAGGTGGATATTCTCTATTGAATTATTCATTGAGAAGGCCTTTTCCAGTAAACGCACTGCATCTGTCATCAATCCTTTTGCTTCTTTTATCAGCCCAAGATTGCGATATACCCAAACATTATAAGGATCCATCTTCATACTTTGCTCAACGGCCTCTTCTGCTTCGTCTAACCGGTTTAATTTATAAAGAATATAACCTTTGTTATTCAATATATATGGATTGGAATCTAATGATTCTGCTCCCATAATTGTTTGGTATGCATCGGTATAAAATTCCTGCTCAACATACACCATCGCTAGTACATTATGCGCCTCCGGATGACTGGCATCTAACATCATAGCCCGCTCAATACAAAAAATGGCTGTATCCAGTTCAGAAGACTTATAATATAGATTTGCAAGGTTGACTAGTGTTTCTACGTTGCTACTGTCTTTCTCCAGGGCACTCTTAAATTCAGCTATAGCCTCCTTATTTTTACCCATGTCGGCATAAATAAGTCCGGCCGTAAAAGGCAATAAACTGGTATCCGGCCAGACCTTCGACAAGCGTTCGAGTTGTTCAAGTGCTGCAAAATGTTGATGTACCTCAAGGTTAGCCCTGGCGCTGTTAAGCAATGCCTCTCCATATTCTGGTTTGAATGAAATGGCTTTATTAAAACAATAAATGGCCTCATCATACCTTTCTAGTTTCATTAAGGTAAGCCCCTTGTTATTCCATATATCAACAAAAGTGGAGTCAATTTTTATCCCTTCATTATAATATCGTAAGGCGCTATTATACTCTGAATTGTCGTAGGCAATATTTCCTTTCTTTAGAAAATTTAGTTTATCACTATCAGACTTACTACCACAACCTATTAATGATACGATAAAGAGAATAATCCATACCTTTTTAGACTGCCTTAAAAACTCACTTATACTATTTTTATAAATATTCATAACACTATCAATAATTACCTACGCCAAGCATAACCAGGGTACATCCGGTAACCACCTCAATACCTTGCTCTTCTGCCATGTTCATAAATTCATAATTCTCGGTACCTGGATTAAAAATCATTCTTTTGGGTTTCAATCCCAACAAGTATTTATAGTACTCGGATTGGTGCCTTGCTCCAACATACATTGTAATTGTATGTACATCTTCAATATCAGGAAACTCTCTGATAGGTAATATTTCCTTCCCAAACACTGCTCCTTTTTTTATTCCAATAGGTACAATCTCATGTTCATGGTCCGAGAGTCTCTCAGCTGCCATGTAAGCATAACGACTTGTATTTGGGGTTGCTCCTACTATTAAGGTCTTTTTCAATCTATCTCGAAGTTAAATTCCTTATTCAATATTATTAAATTCATTACAAAGAAAGAAATCCGGGGAAACAGAAATAATTTCAATTATCGTTTGATCCGCAATGCATAACCTATATTCAATCCCAGTCTGAATGAATAAGCGAACTTGCTGGTATTCAGTTTCGTAAACGGATTTTCTGTTGGATCTGTTGTCACGTAGTATAGTTTAAAATCTCTGTATCCTGCGCCAATTCCAATAAAACCATCCACTGTGAAACCGCTGGTATTAAAATATTTAAAGTACCGGCTACCCACAATTACGCCATATTCTATATTTTTTTCATAAGCACCATATACCGGTTCTGCAGCCACATTGGTATAGCGAAATAACCCTGTGTATTTGATTTCATGTCCAAAATAAGGCTGCCCGATGGGTGATTCCTTATGATAGAACTTTTGCCTTAAGGTAAAAGCATAGCCCGAAGAAAATGTTTCCCACTCTTCTACAGAGGAAAAAGATCTGAAAAAAGGATTCCTTAGATACTGTGCCGTTATCTCATAACCCAGCCTTTCCTCCATGTAATATTCGGCACTTACCGGCAAGGTATTGAACAGGGGTGCAATTGGATTATAACCAACAATCAAAGCTTTAAACTCATGATACTTCTTTCTGAAATAACGACTTTTCTTCCTCAGCTTCTTGGACGATCCAGCCCTGGCTCTTCTTACCTGATACAATGCTTTCTGTTCATCAGTCTCCTCTGCTATATAAAAGGTAGCCTCACCTTCCTCATAATAAGGTTTATAGTATCCTGTTAAGTCACCATTTCGTTCATAGAGTTCCCAGGTACCCACCTTTTTGTCATCCTTAATTGGTCCCTTCATCTTTAAGGTACCATCCTTATAGTACCCATAATAAGTGCCTTCTCCCATGTTGAACTCACATGTGCCTTCCAACTTGCTATCTTCATAGTAATAATTCCACTGCCCATGGTTAGAACCCGTTACTACGGAACCTTTTACTTTCAGCTGCCCGTTTTTGTAAAATTCTTCATATTCACCTGTTCCATCCTCATAAAGTGTTTCACCTCTTACAGTTCCATCATCAAAAAACAATTTCCAGCCACCATCTTTTACCCCATTAACCAATTCACCTTCTGATGCAATTGAGCCATTCCGATGGTAATAGATCCAGATTCCATTAGCCATATCATTATTATAACTCCCTTCCGCCTCTAATTTTCCTGTACTATCAAAATATTGCCACGGCCCCGACTTCTGCCCATTTTCATAAGCTCCTTTCGTCTTTTCGGTACCATCTTCATAATAATAGACCCATAAATCTTCTTTTTTCCCTTTTAACACTTTCCCTTCTGCCTTAATAATCCCAGACTCGTATATTTCTTCATAATATGAACCAATACCCGAAAACTCTTCAGTTGCTTTTAACACGCCTGTATTATGATAATATTTCCAGGTATCTGCTTTATCCCCGCTATGATAATCGCCTTCACTTTCTATGGTCTCATTTTTATAAAAGTATATCCAATGACCTTCCTTCTTCCCATCTTTCATTCTACCAATCATTTTGGTAGTACCTGTTTCATAATAGTAAATCCATTCACCAATATTTACCCCATTATTAATCTCACCTTGCATCCTAAGTTTTCCATTTTCATAGTAAAACTTCCAGACACCTACCGATTTATTACCGGAGAACTTCCCTACCCGTTGAATACTTCCATTTTTAAAATATGATTTATAGGGTCCCTCCATCACATTGCTCGCTTTGGACATGACATAAAACTCTTCCTTTACAATGGTTTCTCCTTCATCATAATAGGTTTTAATCAAAACCTGTCCACTTGCATGGAAAGATAAGATCAGAAACAATCCTATATAAAAGATGCGGTACATATATTAAAATTGAAACATAAAATTACACAATTCATGATTTTGATTTATACTGGATGAAAATTATTGATATTTAATTTGAAAACACTACCCCTGATATTCAGATGATACCAGAAGTTGTACATTTGTTTATTCATACAGTAACTAATTACTATTAACGAAATGGCGCAAAGTTTTAAGCAGGATTTATTTGAGTCCCCGGATTTCTACGCTATTGATGACCTTCTTACTGAAGAGCACAAGCTTATTCGCTCATCTATTAGAGACTTTGTAAAAAAAGAAATAACACCTTACATTGAAGACTGGTGTCAGAAAGCATATTTCCCAACAGATATAGTTAAGAAATTTGGCAATGTGGGCGCTTTTGGGCCTTTTATCCCTATGAAATATGGTGGTGGTGGAATGGATTACACTTCCTATGGACTCATAATGCAGGAAATAGAAAGAGGTGATTCCGGAATGAGATCAACGGCATCAGTACAGGGTTCTCTGGTGATGTACCCTATATTTCAATTTGGATCTGAAGAACAGAAGCAAAAGTACCTTCCCAGGTTAGCTTCAGGAGATATGTTGGGTTGTTTCGGCCTTACTGAACCGGACCATGGTTCAAATCCCGGTGGAATGGACACAAGCTTTAAGGATATGGGTGACCACTACCTGCTTAATGGTACTAAAATGTGGATCTCCAATGCCCCCCATGCTGATATTGCAATTGTCTGGGCTAAAAATGAGGAGGGCAGAATCCATGGCCTCATTGTTGAAAAAGGAATGGAGGGTTTCTCAGCTCCTGAAACACATAATAAGTGGTCATTAAGGGCAAGTTCTACCGGTGAACTGGTATTTAACAATGTAAAAGTGCCTAAGGACAACCTGCTACCGGGTAAATCCGGTTTAGGCGCACCGTTGATGTGCCTCGATTCTGCCCGATTTGGTATTGCCTGGGGTGCTTTAGGGGCAGCAATGGATTGTTACGATGCCGCCCGCAGGTATGCCATAGAACGTATCCAGTTCGATAAACCTATTGCTTCTTTTCAGTTAGTTCAGAAAAAATTAGCTGAAATGCTCACTGAAATAACCAAAGCACAACTTTTAGTCTGGAAGCTAGGCAAACTCAAAGATGAAGGTAAAGTTACAAGCGCTCAAATATCATTGGCTAAAAGAAACAACGTAGAAATGGCCCTGGATATTTGTAAAGAAGCACGCCAGATTCATGGTGCTATGGGCATTACAGGTGATTATCCTATTATGCGTCATATGGCAAACCTGGAATCTGTCATTACCTATGAGGGTACACATGATATCCATTTATTAATTCTTGGGCAGGAGATTACAGGTATCTCAGCTTTTAAATAAGGTTATTTCTGGAATAGTTAATTAACTTAGCTGAATTCTAAGCGTATAATTAATTAACGTTATTTATAAAACTTCCATTTTAATGATGCTCATATCAAGATATTCTACCCTTATAATCCTTTCAATAGTTCTTACAATTAATGCCTTTGGGCAAAAAGGTGAAACAGTTTATTCAGCAGAAGCCCGGGTAAGAAGTGTTAATCATGAAGACTACAAGGATATTAAAGGAAGCCCATATTTATTTGAAGATTGGTTTGAAGCCAAAGTCATTGGAATGGATGGAAAATATACTGAATACCTATATATGAATTTTAATGGCCTTACCCATCAACTGGAACTAATGGAAAACGGTAACACCCAGGTCTTGATAGAAAACACATATTTAAAAGCAATTCTTAGTGTTGGCGAAAATGAATATACATTTATGTCAGGTATCCATCCTGATTTAGGGCGAGATAAGATTTGTATTCTATTTGATGGGCAGGAAATTAAGCTTATTAAAGATTTTACTGTTCGTATCGATGAATCGGTTGCACAAACCCCTGGTGTACCCACAGTCTTTGAAAGATTCGCTACTACGGTTACCTATTACATGATGAAACGTGGCCTCCTGGTTAAGATCAAGCTTAAAAAGAAAACCATCCTTAGACTACTGGATGATAATCCAAATATTGAGGAATATTCTAAAAAAGAGAAGATCAGTTTTAACTCAGAATCAGATGTAATTAAACTCCTTAAGTACTACGAATCTTCACTTTCGAACTAACAAGTGCTGACTAATATTTAATACAAATTTAAATGCTGAATAACTGGAAGTTACTGTTTCTGAACAAATGTTTGTATATCCAATACACTAACAGGAGGCTTTTACTGATAATTTTAAGTTGTGAATACTATTCTTCATTTATACCATTCCGTTTTAAGAACTCGTGATATTCCTCTTTAAAGCTTCTTTTTTTATGATGATCTTTTTGATTAATAATGTAACTATGCACCTTTTCTATTTGGGATTCACTTACTGAAAACGCTCCATAACCAGTTTGCCAGCCAAACTTATCACGTATCAAATCACTCTGATTTACATAATATGCAGTACTCCCTTTTATCTGTTTCATTACCTCAGTGATAGCTTTCTGTGGATTTAGCATAAATAAACAATGCACATGATCAGCCATACCGTTGATAACCTTCACTTTGCATCCCATTTCATTAAATTGTTTATGCATATGGTTAAATATTTCTTTTTCAACTTGAGGAAGGATTAAATTCTGCCAATTCTTGGTCGACCATATAGCATGAATCCAGATATTATTAAATGAATGAGGCATAGTGATTTATTTATAACAAATATAAACCGTTAAAACGGTTTACAATTATGCAGAATCTTTTAGCCCACGGTTTAAACCGTGGGCTAAATGGTTGAACTCTTTACAAAATGGTTTTAACCATTTACATTTTTTGTGCACAATAGAATCATTCTAAAGAATGCACAATTGGATATCAGTGGAGTAATATCCTATTTAACGCTGCCCTACCTTTATGCTCGCTTTTAAGGTTACTCTTTGTACCGGAGTTTTAGGATCATTCGAATAGATCGTTATAGATTTCATCTGGTTTCCTCTCCTGCCTACAGTATTAAATACGACCTGCATTTCTACTTCCTCCCCTGCCTTTAGCACATCTTTTGGCAGTTTAGGTATTGTACATCCACAACTGGCATGTGTTTTTCTGATATTCAGATCATTCTTACCTGTATTCTTAAGCTTGTAGGTGGCAGTAACGGTTGAGCCTTGCTCAATAGTTCCAAAATCAAACATTCTATTCACTATGGTTAGTTTTGGCGCCACTGCAGCCTCTTCGGGTGTTAATGGTGGAAAATATTCGTTAACATCTGCATATACCGTAAAGTTCTTTCTGTTATTACTACCTTGTTCATCAGTGAAGAATACAATATTGTCCGTCATGAAACCAAGATCATCTCTCATTGTGGCGTCATAATTAACGATTATCTTGCCTTTCTGCCTGGGCCCTAAGGTCTGAGGTTCGAAGCTAACCTTTATATAGTCCGGTGCTTCTACGTTTGCAGTATATGTAATCGGGGTCTCCAGTTGGTTATATACATTAAAAGACTTCGTTGCTGTTTTATTATTGAGCACCTTGCCCATATTAAAAGCCCTATAACGAACTCTTAAACCTCCTACCACGGTCGGAAAATCATCCTCGATTGTCCTTGGTTTTGGCTCTACTGTACCTTTTACCCTGAGTATAACTGTCTTTTGTTTCCCATCAGTAGATACTGTTAATGTTTTATGAAATGGTCCCGGACGATTGCGAGGATTATAAACTGCAGTAATAAAACCACTCTTCCCTGGCAAAACAGGTTCACGTGTCCATGATGGCGTGGTACAGCCACATGATGATCTTACGTTTGTAATTTTAACTGGATTTTGACCAGTATTCTTAAACTCAAACTTGTACTCTGCCGGACCTGCTTCCTCCTTTATCGTACCATAATCATGCGTTATTTCATTAAACTCTAATTCTTTAGTAGGTTGTCCCAAACTTGTAAAAGCAACCAAAACGCCAATTAATACTCCTAACTTTCTCATGATACTTACTTTTCTAGCTATTAATATGCCAACATTATAAATATGTAACCCAAAAATACAAACAATAGTATTTTAAAGTTGATGAATGAGGTCATCTTTAGCATATTTGTAGTCAAAATTTAATGCTATGGCAAGAATCCTTACCGGAATACAGAGTTCTGGTCGTCCACATCTCGGAAATTTACTGGGTGCAATCATTCCGGCAATAGAATTATCCAGAAATCCAAAGAATGAATCTTTGTTTTTTATTGCTGACCTCCATTCACTTACGGCTATTAAGGATAGCAAAACCCGTATTGAAAATACACAGGCCGTAGCAGCAGCCTGGCTGGCATTTGGATTCGATACTGATAAGAACCTGTTCTACCGACAGTCAAAGATTCCTGAAGTAACTGAACTTGCCTGGTATCTTAATTGCTTCACACCCTATCCAATGTTGGCGAATGCACATTCATTCAAGGATAAGGCAGGAAGGTTGGCAGATGTTAATGCCGGACTATTCACTTACCCCGTATTAATGGCCAGCGATATCCTGATGTACGATGCCAATTTTGTTCCCGTAGGAAAAGATCAGAAACAGCACCTGGAGATGACCCGTGATATTGCCACTAGCTTTAACAATCAGTTTGGTGAGACATTTGTTGTTCCTGAAGCTAAAATTGACACTGATGTAATGACCATCCCGGGAACTGATGGACAAAAAATGAGTAAGTCATATAACAACACGATAGATATTTTCCTCCCGGAGAAGCAGTTAAGAAAAAGAGTGATGTCTGTTGTAACAGATTCCACACCACTTGAAGAACCAAAAAATCCTGATACATGTACTGTATTCGGTTTGTTTAAGTTACTTGCTAACGATGAACAAACAGAAGAGATGAGGGCCAATTACACTGGTGGTAATTATGGATATGGCCATGCTAAACAAGCTCTTTTTGAATTGATCATAGATAAATACAGAGATGAAAGAGAGGCATATGATAACTATATAAGTAAGCCCCAATTACTCGAGGACAAGCTTGTTGCAGGAGAGAAAAAGGCACGAGAAATAGGCCTTGGTGTTTTAAACAGGGTGAAAGACAAACTTGGATTATAGACTATAGATATTAGACTATAGATAATAGATATTAGACACTAGACAATTGATGTGAGATAAGCCAAGGGGCTGAAAGATAGTAGCCCTGGGCAATCTGAGCGGAAGCGAAAGAAGCCCGGGGGTGGTAAGGAAAAAAGAACATAAGCGCCATAGGTGCGACATATTACGAAGTTCCCGAAGCTGATAGGTAATAATCGATGTGAAACAACAGATAATAGACACAAGAAGAAAATGAACTCACTAGAAAAAGCAAAATTCTGGCTCAGCCAAAACATTGATCAGGAAATCAAAGATCAGATTCAACATTTAATTGATAACGATCCGGCAGAGTTGGAAGAATCATTTTACCAGGATCTGGAATTTGGTACCGGTGGACTCAGGGGAATCATGGGTGTTGGCTCAAACCGTATGAATAAATATACGGTTGGCATGGCTACCCAGGGTTTGGCAAATTATCTGAAAATGAATTTTGAGGGAGAAAAAATCAGTGTGGCTATTGCTTACGACAGCCGTAATAACAGTCGTTTCTTTGCCGAAACCACAGCTAAGGTATTTGCAGGCAACGGCATTACAGCTTATTTATTCCCCGACCTGAGGCCTACCCCAGAGCTTTCATTTGCTATCCGCGAGTTGGGTTGCAATGGAGGCGTGGTAGTTACTGCATCACACAATCCTAGAGAGTACAACGGTTACAAAGCTTATTGGTCTGATGGAGCTCAACTTATAGCACCGCATGATGTTAATGTTATTGATGAAGTTAAAAAGATTACTGATTTCGATCAGATCATGGTTGCCGAATCTGACGAATTGATAAAGATAATCGGAAGTGATTTTGACCAGAAGTATCTGGATGTTATTGAATCCCTTGCACTTGACAGAGATGTAATTGCCAAAGCAAGTGATATTAAAATTGCCTTTACATCAATTCACGGAACAGCCATTACTATGGTTCCTCCGGCCTTGAAACAACTCGGGTTTAAAAATGTGCATATTGTTGAAGAGCAGGCAGAACCTGATGGCGATTTCCCTACGGTCGTTTATCCGAATCCAGAAGAAGCTGAAGCGTTAACACTGGGGCTCAAACTGGCTGAATCTATAGATGCAGATATATTAATGGCCACAGATCCTGATGCTGACAGGGTTGGTATAGCCATTAAGAATAATAAAGGTGAGTTTGTGCTGATGAACGGCAACCAGATGGCCAGCCTTTTATCTTACTATATTCTGAACACCAGAAAGAATACCAATAATCTAAATAAAAATCATTTCATGGTTAAAACTATTGTTACCACTGAATTGATTGACAAAATGTGTGCCGCCTACAATGTTCCTTGTTACAATACACTTACAGGCTTTAAATACATCGCCACGATGATAAGAGAGCTGGAAGGTGAGATGGAATTCATTGGTGGTGGTGAAGAGAGTTACGGTTTTATGACCAGCCCTGTAGTGAGAGATAAAGATGCAGTCGCTGCCTGTACCATGTTGGCCGAAGTTACCGCCAGTGCAAAAGCTGCCGGAGGCAACCTTTGGTCTGTGTTTGAAGACATATACCTTGAATACGGTGTATGGCTGGAAAGTCTTAAATCGATCACCATAAAAGGCAAAGCTGGCAAGGAAGAAATTGAGCACATGATGAAAGACTTCAGAACTGATCCACCCAAAGAACTTGGTGGCTCAAGGGTCGTGAAGGTTATTGACTACCAGTCTGGCAAAGAAAGCGATCTGGTAAATCATACAGATGTTGATATTGACTTCCCAAAATCAAATGTTCTTCAGTTTATAACTGAGAGTGGCTACAAAATTTCTGCAAGACCATCGGGGACCGAACCGAAGATTAAGTTCTATTTCAGTGTATCACAGGATATTGATTCTAAAGATCAAATTGATACTACAAGAGAACAATTATCTGCTGTTATAGAGCAAATTAAAAAAGAACTAAACCTTCCAGAATGACAGATTCAGTAAATAGGGTCATACAACGTCATTTAGATCAGCTAAAAAAAGAAATTAGCGCTTATAAAAATGAAGATGACCTTTGGGAAATGACGGGAGAAATACCCAATTGTGCAGGTAATCTATGCCTGCACCTCTGTGGCAATTTGCAACATTACATCGGTGCCAACCTTGGAGATACCGGATATATCCGGCAAAGAGATAAAGAGTTTAGCGATAAACATATTCCTGTTTCTGATTTAGTAAACCTCATTGAGGTCACATCAAAAACAGTATCCGAGACTCTTCTAACCTATGATAAATCTAAACTTACTGATAATTACCCTGAAGAAGTTTTCGGTTATCCCATGACTATAGAGTTTTTCCTGATTCACCTTGTGGGGCACCTTGGATATCACATAGGACAGGTCAATTATCACAGGCGGCTGATAAAAACATAATTGAGATTTAATGTGGTGTCTGGTGTTACCACCTGACACCTGAATAAGCATATTACTTTTCATCAGATAGTAACCTGTTCGTCCGGAGGGCAGGCATCCGAAAATCCTAAAAAATCTATCTGGGTGTAGGTGCGGGCTCCAGTGCTACATCCTTTACATGTTCGTTCATGTTATATTCTGATGCAATAGTATTCTTCCCCTGCTGATCATACCATCTGGAAACACCATGCAACTTGCCTGCTTTGTAAAGAGAGCGCTCCATTATTTTTCCATTTGCATAGAATTTCTCAACCTTCCCCTCTAACATACCATTAACATAATCCTTTTTTTCCTTCAACCGTGTTCGGTTGAATTTTATATATTGACCATGTAGCACATCATTATTATAGGTAAATACCTCCTGAACCTGTCCACGATCATCCAGAAGGGTAGATTGTCCTTGCTTTTTGCCATTTACATAGCCTGTCATAGACTCTACGAATTCATTTTTGGGGAAGAATGTTGTATAAACACCCACCCTGTATCCATTTAAGTAATATCCTTGCTCAATTATTCTTTCACCTGCATACACAGTTGCTTTTACCAAACCTGAACCATCATTCAATGGCTCAAGCTGAGCATCTGCCGGAAGTAGTGGAACCATCTCTCCTTCATCTGACAGGGAATTATTATTTCCGTTAGAACAAGCCATAAAAAAGGCTAAAACCGATATTGTAAAAAGTCTTATCATAACACTAAATTTTGATGCAAAATAAACCCGAATTATTCATTATAAATGAATAATTGATGAAAAGTTCATCTGAATTTTTCGGGTTAATGTAATCCTGAGAATTTTTCACCAACCTCTATGCTAATTGGCAGCCTGTTTGCCTCATGCGGAAACAGGCAGGTGGCAAATTCTGTATAAACACATGGTGGATTAAATGCTTTATTAAAATCAATAATAGTTCTATTATTAACTGGCCTGTCAACATATAGATAGCGTCCGCTACCATAGGTTTCTCTACCACTGGTTTCATCGTAAAGCATTACAAACAATTGCTCTTCTCCAGTCTCAATTGGCTCAAGAGAGTAGTTTTCATCATTGAGCCGAAACTTCAATACACCTTTTACTTCGTAGTTGATATCCATGCCTGCCTGGTTGTGCAACAATACTGTCCTGGGTGGATCATAAGCCTGCCACTCTGCCTCTACGTTCCAGAGTTCATCAATAGGGTAATTATCAATATGGTTAAAATCTGCCAGGGCAGGATGATTATAATCTTTTAATCTAATACCATATTTCATCCCTCTTTTTATCACAAACCAATGTAAGTCACCATGGACCATGGACCTATTCACCTCATTTTCCACAAACACAAGGGTGGTATCTTTTAATTCTACATCATCAACCTTAACCTTTATCTCAGGTTCAGGAATGAACCAAACAGAATCGTCTCTAAGCATAATTGCCCCAAGTTTATCTGCGGTTTTTGCCGGGAAAATAAAATTATTGATGGTATCAGCACCTAATGTGCTCATGGGTTGCTCAATCCAGTATAAACCTGCCAGGTTGAGAAACCCTTCTTCACTTTTCATATATTCAATCCTCGATTTTCTCCAGTGTTCAATTTCCTTTATATATGCCTCATTATTCCTTTCGGAACAAGCAACGTTCAGAAGCAAAATCGAAATCCATGATAAAAGGAGAAGGTTATTTTTTAGCTTAACAATCATGAAGTAGCGGTGTTAACAGGTCAATAGTTTCAGACAATTGACAATAATAATCCTATCCTAAAATAATCACATATAGTAGGTGTAATAAATTTTTGAGATTTAATTTATTTATTCCTTAGCTTTTTCTTTAGCAACTTTTTCTTTCTTTGGTGCAGCTTTTGGTTTAGTTGCTTTTGGCTTAGTAGCTTTTGGTTTGGCCGCTTTGGGCTTAGCTGCCTTTGGGGTGGCTTTTGGCTTTTTCTCTACAGTAACATATGCCGGAGTTCTTTTCTTAGGTCTTCTTACTCCAAATGTTCCTATTGTAATTTTACCTTTTTTTGTTTTCTTATCTCCTTTTCCCATAATTCATATTTGTTTGCTACGCATTTTAGCTATTATTGGGCAAAAAACCAACATTTATAACCTACTTAATATGGCATCTGTCATTTATGAATATTACAAAAAAGTTATAGATGATGCTACAATCCTTGTGCGTATTCACCCGACAACCTTCGAAGGGCTGGAATTAATCGTAGTGAATGAGTCCCATATCAAAAAAACAGAACGTGAATTTGATGAAACAATCTATGAAGATTTAGACTTTGATGGATTCATTCCTGGCAGCCCAATAGAATTCAACTTATATCTAAGTAAGATTACTGAATAGAAATCAGTCAAATTATTTAGAACTCATTAGAAAATAAACTTAACTTTGTGGTGGCAAATCGGTACGACCAGCTCCTACCGAACTCCCCCAGGTCTGGAAGGAAGCAAGGGTAGGTAGTTGTAGCGGTGCGATATTCGATTTGCCTTTTTTATAATTTGACGCTTTAATCACCACTTTATATGAAGTTTTTTATCGATACAGCTAACCTGGAAGAAATCAAGGAAGCTCAATCACTTGGTATACTCGATGGAGTAACCACTAATCCTTCTCTTATGGCTAAAGAAGGAATAAAAGGGCAGGAAAATATTTACAATCACTATAAAACGATTTGTGATATTGTTGATGATAATGTAAGTGCCGAAGTAATTGCCACAGATTATGAGGGAATGATCGAAGAAGGAACCAAACTGGCACAAATAGATCCGAAGATTGTAGTTAAAGTGCCCTTAATTGAAGATGGGATTAAAGCTATCAAACATTTTAGCAATGCAGCTATAAGGACCAATGCTACCCTGGTATTTTCTGCCGGACAGGCGTTACTTGCCGCCAAAGCAGGGGCAACATTTGTATCCCCTTTTGTTGGCAGATTAGACGATATCAGTGAAGATGGTATGGCCCTGATTGAGCAAATCATAGTTATCTATGACAATTACGGGTTTGATACACAAGTCCTGGTGGCCTCTGTTCGTCATACCATGCATTTAATAGAAGCTGCCGAAATGGGAGCAGATGTGGCAACTACCCCACTAAAAGCCTTAAAAGGCCTGTTAAAGCATCCTCTTACAGATGCTGGGCTAGAAAAATTCCTCAGTGATTATAAAAAATCACAGGAATAAGTATGTACGTAATAAAGATAAGAGGCAAATCAAAAATCCCTGACTACATTCAAATCAGGGATGACAATTTCACCCTTATCGATTACTTCAGAGTTGACAGACCCCTGAAAAATCTGACCAAAATTGGAATGGAAGGAAAAGAGGAGTATTTGCAGTCTCTGATAAAAAGCTTACCTTTTGGAAAATTAACCCCCCTAGAGAATAGATGAGTTTTTCTGCAGATCCGATAATAAGCGCCAAAGATGTTACCATTTTTCAGGATAATAACACCATCCTTTCTGAGGTAAACTTCACAATCCAGAAGGGTGAATTCGTTTTTTTAGTAGGAAGAACCGGTAGTGGCAAATCATCTCTTTTAAGGACAATTTATGCCGATCTCACCTTAAGATTGGGTGATTTGAAGGTGGCTGAATACGATATCAGGAGTATTAAATCGAAAGAAATTCCAATACTGAGAAGAAAGCTTGGAATCATCTTCCAGGATTTTCAACTTTTCCAGGATAGAAGCGTAGGTGAAAACCTTGAGTTTGTACTTAGGGCCACTAACTGGACTGATAAATCAAAGATAAAAGCCAGAATAGCTGAAGTTTTGATGAAAGTTGGATTGGGCGCTGTAAATAATAAAATGCCACACCAGCTATCCGGTGGCGAACAACAACGTGTGGTGATCGCCCGTGCTTTATTAAATGAGCCGGTTATATTGTTGGCTGATGAACCTACCGGGAATCTTGATCCGGAAGTTTCGAAAGGAATATTGGATTTATTTAACCAGATAAACCGAAGTGGCACATCAATAATGATGGCCACCCACGATTATAGTTTGTTAGACCGCTCGAAATACCGCGTACTGTCGTGCGATCAGGGTAAATTATTGGATGAATCTTTATCCCATTAAGGGTTATTGAACATAAGAAACTTTCACGGTTCCGTAATCTGAGGTTATATTAATCTTACTTGCAAAATTACCCTTGCCTAATTTCCCTTTGTAAGACTTCATGGAACCACTCTCATCAATGTAGCTATGGTCAAATTCAAGGTTGTAATTTTTAAGATCACAGTATTTCAGTTCAGCATCCAGCATTGCAGACATACCCTGCTCAAATCTTAATGAAACAGATGCATAGGATGATTCTATATCAATCCTGTTGAAATCTTTTGATATCCAACCAACTTTGAGTCCTCCTCCATAATTAACATCGAAAATCAAGGATTCATAAAGTTTATCCACTTTTACAGTGCCATACTTTGAATATCCCTGAAGGTTATTTAAGCTTCTCCATGTGACGTTACCATACTTGTTAGATAGATCAACATCTTTTGCGTTATCAAAATCAATGTTCGAATAACTATTTGTTACATCAATATTGCCTGCATTACCAACTTCCAGGTTAGAATATCTTACAACCACATCTCCATTGCTCACCTGCCCAACATCTCCATTACCATATGACAGCTTAAAATCAATAGGACCAGCCACTTTCCCGATTTTCAGGTTCCCATAGGCGACATCAATATCAATATCACCCTCTGTATCAGCCAGATAGAGATTGCCGTAGCTGTTCTCCAATCCCATATTTAAACCTACAGGAACTTTAACCCGGTATTCAATTTCCATTTTTTCTCCGGATCTATTATTAAAATTTCCATCCAGTTCAGTTTTAAAGGACAGGTCCTCAGCTGAGCCATCGTTGATTCTTATATTAATTTTATCCAGGTATTCCTGTGCTTTGTCTTCAGAACGCTTGGTGACCGATATTTTTACAACAAGATCAACTTCTTTTTTATCCCATGTTTCAACATGTACATCTCCATATTTACCATCTATTGATAAATTTCCGGAGCCCGAAACATTATAATGCTTCTTTATTTCTTTCGTTTTTGTGTACTGACCATAAGTAAAAAATGGTACCAGGATCAATACAAGTGTTGCTATTTTAAATTGATATATTTTCATTTTCCTGATTTATTTTTTGAATTATATGCAATTGATTTTTTAATAGTTCCTGCTGAAGTTGCAGGTTTTTTATAAGTGCTCCCAGCACCTCTTCATTGCCGGTATTGGCATACTCTAATTTCAGTTTCTGATAGTTTACTCCTAAGTCATCCAGGTCGCTTTTAAAGTCCTGTGCGATTTCCGGATACTCAACTAAATAAGTGGCAAGTATTACTTCCTGATCTTTAATTACATCAAGATAATACCTTTCTGTATTGGCTAATTCAGTGTTGTTATTATTATAAGAATCCAGAACAGAGCTTGTCTGATAGTTCTTAAATAATAATCCCATTGAAAGCGCAAAGAATATTATAGCGGCAACCCTCCAGTATATCAATGTTGATTTACCTCTTTTTTCAGGTAGTTTGCCACTTATGGTTTGCCATACAGAATCCGGAGGCACATGCTCTTCAAGCGCTTCCCTGTTATCTTTTATGAACGATTCAAGTTTGTCCTGTTTCATACCTAACTTGCTATTTTATTTATCAATAAACTTCTAAGCTTAGCCTTAGCCCTGTTATACTGAGATTTCGATGTAGATTCTGTAATTCCCAGAATTTCGCCTATCTCCTTGTGGTCATATCCCTCAAGCAGATATAATGAGAAGACCACCCTATAACCATCTGGTAATTGCTCAATTCCTGCTTTAATCTTATCAATATTTAAATAAAGCTCTTCATCCTGGATTACCTCCACTGCTTCCGGTTCAACTTCTTCGAGGGGTACCAGGTTCATCCGCTTACTTTTAATATGATTAATCGACTTGTTAACAACGATTCTTTTTAACCAGGCGCCAAATGAGGCTGTTCCTTTGTATGATTTTAAATTATCAAATGCACTGATAAAAGATTCCTGCAACACATCAGCTGCCTCATCTTCACTTTTAGTCATCCGATAACAGATATTATACATCGCCTTAGCATATAAGTTATACAATTGATGCTGTGCACTCCTATCTCCTTCAAGGCAGAGTGCAATTACATCTTCATGTAGATTACGTTGTTTTGAATTCAAGCTAATCAATCTGGTTTAAAGACAACAGTAACTTGCTAAGGTTGCATCCAAAGTAAAATAAATGCTATAAGTAAACCTAAAGTTATAATATCCTATACGCAGGATTTATTTATCAAGTTCTTCCAGATTGTTCTTTGCAAATATAAAATCAGGTGCCAAATCTAAAACTGCATTGAAATCTGCCCTTGCTCCATCAATGTCACCCTGTTCTTTTTTCACTAATCCTCTCAGATTTAAGACCGCCACTCTTAATGAGTATGGTTTTTGTTCAGTTTCACTAAGATTGAAGTAGAGTTCCTTGGAGTCTATCTCCTTATCCTCCAGTAGTATCTCAAAATTAACACCGCATTCCACAAAACGCTTCAACTGATACTGGAGGTAGGTCATCTTATATAAGGTTATAATATCTTCTGTCGAATTATATAATGACTGATATGCTGATAAGGCTTTATCCCTTAATCCAAGTTCTTCATAAGCAATAGCAGATAACTCAAGCGTTGGTGCGTGAGTTGGATTTATAGCCAAAATATCCATGCCAACCAGAATTGCAGATGCATACTGCTGATTATCAAAATATATATAAGCAAGGTTATAACGCAGCGAATCATTCTGTGGTTCAATACTAATCAAACTATATAAGGCGCTTTTTGCTTCTGCCATATCGCTATAACGCATGGCCATGTTGTAATTATTATGATATAGCCAATAGATCGCTGGCTTGGTATTCGAATTTACTGCTGTGGTATCTTCTTGTGCTTTCACTCCAAAAGCAACAGATAAAAAAATCAGGGTAACTATAATTTTGTTCATTGTTTTCTATTTATTATTAACTATTTCTAATCCTTTTTCTTTTCCAATATTAATCATCATCTTATAAGCTTCATCATAATCATTGGCGATTTTTCCTTCAAGAATTGCTTCCCGAATTTCGTCTTTAATCTCACCAATAATTCTGCCCGGCTCCATGTTAAACGCTTTCATAATTAATTCACCTGTAATGGGTGGTTGAAAGTTTTTAATTTTATCCCTCTTTTCAACATCATGCAATTTCTGTTCCACTAATTTAAAATTGTTAAGGTATCGTTTTACCTTTTCATGATTCTTTGATGTGATATCTGCGCGGCAAAGTTGCATTAAATCATCAATATCATCACCAGCTTCGAAGAGTAATCTTCGGATAGCAGAATCTGTGATATCACTTTTCACAAGGGAAATAGGCCTGAGATGAAGTCTAACCAGTTTCTTCACGTAGTCCATTTTCTCATTCATTGGCAGCTTCATCCGCCTGAAAATTTTAGGCACCATCCTGGCGCCCTTATCCTCGTGGCCATGGAAAGTCCATCCTGTTTTCTGATGAAACCTTTTTGTAGCCGGTTTGGCGATGTCATGCATAATTGCTGCCCAGCGTAACCATAAATCCTCAGATTTCTGAGCTACATTATCCAAAACCTCCAATGTATGGTAAAAATTATCCTTATGCGATTTACCTTCAATATCCTCTACCCCTTTTAAATCTACCATTTCAGGAAATATCTTTTGCAGTAAACCTGCATGATAAAGCAGTTTGAAACCATAAGAAGGCACCGGTGAGAGGATAATTTTATTTAGCTCATCTATTATCCTCTCTTTGGATATAATCTCTATGCGATCCACATTAGAAATGATTCCATCAAATGTGTCGGCCTCAATATCAAAATCAAGTTGTGAAGCAAACCTTGTGGCTCGCATCATTCGCAGCGGATCATCAGAAAAAGTAATGCCGGGTTCTAATGGCGTTTTAATTTGCCTTTTTTTAAGATCATTCATCCCATCAAAAGGATCTACCAATTCCCCAAGGCTTTCCTTATTTAAGCTGATGGCCATGGCATTAATCGTAAAGTCTCTGCGATTCTGATCATCTTCAAGAGTTCCATCCTCCACGATAGGTTTACGAGAATTGCTTCGGTACGACTCTTTGCGTGCCCCTACAAACTCCAGCTCCATACCCTTCCATTTTATAAGTGCAGTACCAAAATTTTTATAAACAACCAGATCGCTGCCTTTTAATAATCCGGCTACTTCTTTTGCCAATGCTATACCACTACCCAGGCAAACAAAATCGATGTCTTTCGATGGACGATTCAGGGCCCAATCTCGCACAAAGCCTCCGATAATAAAGGTTTTGCAGCTGAGTTTTTCAGATGCCTTTATCACATCTTCAACAGATGGAATACCCAGAAGTTCTTTTTGAGATATAAATTCGTCCATTTTCTGCAAAAATAGCACAATTAACCCTCATAATTTAGCAAAATTATGCGTCATTGGTTAAGTATCTGATAGAAAAGGAAAGTGGATATCAATTTCTACGGAACATTCCTCCACTATACTTGCTCTTACTCTTTTCTATAAAAGTTGGACAAGGTAAATACTGGTCTTTACGCTTAACTTTTTTCCGGTT
>JBDLIU010000033.1:0-25346 GCA_039714715.1 Bacteroidota bacterium | reverse complement strand
AGTACTTAATGTAAAAATCAATAGTATGTAAAGGTGATAAGGTTTGTTAAGAAACATAGTTTAGTCTTTAATTATGCAAAAAAATATCAAATTCGTTAAAGTCAATACAATTGTAATCAATTTAGAATATAATTGAAAGACTCCATTAGAAAGAATAATGGTTTTTTAATGGAATATACAATAATGATTAAAACCTCATATGTTTAATAGAATCACCTGAGTCGCGAAGCTCACACAAAGATTCAATTCCAATTTCAAGATGTTCAGTTACATAGCTTGAGGTTACTTTTTTATCACTTGCTTCTGTTTTTACGCCTTGTGGTACCATCGGATTATCACTTACCAGAAGTAAGGCGCCTCTTGGTATTTCATTCTTAAATCCCGCAACAAATAGAGTGGCAGTCTCCATATCAATACCTATTGCACGAGCTGTCCTTAATTTTTTCTTAAAGCTCTTGTCATGTTCCCATACTCTTCGATTGGTTGTATAGACCACACCTGTCCAGTAGTCCATTCCTTTTGCTTTAATTATCGAAGAAACCGCTCTTTGAAGACGGAAAGATGGGAGGGCAGGTACTTCTGCCGGCAGGTAATCATTACTGGTACCTTCACCACGAATGGCAGCAATAGGGAGTATGAAATCGCCCAGGGCAGTTTTCCTTTTCAGTCCACCACATTTACCAAGAAACAACACAGCCTTGGGATTAATAGAATATAATAAGTCCATTATGGTAGCTGCCATAGCACTACCCATACCAAAATTAATAATGGTGATGTTCTCGGCTGTTGCATTAGGCATCGACCTGTCCGTACCTTTTATTTCAACGTTAAACTTCTCTGCAAACATTTCTATATAATTCTGAAAGTTGGTTAGCAAGATATACTCCCCAAAATCTTCCAGTTCGTTACCTGTATAACGAGGTAACCAGTTTTCAACGATTTCTTTCTTTGTTATAAGTGATGTAGCCATAAAAAGATATATGAATAAATATTAGCAGAATCATTTTCAATTCTGATTTTAGCCATCATATTTGTAGTCAGATGGATAAATTGAACCTGCCTGTTTACGACCTCAATATTAAAGAAACTGAAGGTAAAACCGTAATATTTGATGTTATAAGAAAGAAATTTGTGGTACTAACTCCTGAAGAATGGGTAAGGCAACATTTTGTCAATTATTTAATTCATCATTTAGGTTATTCCAGATCATTAATATCTGTTGAACATGGTTTAAAGTATAATGCCTTAGCTAAACGTACTGATATTATTGTTTACAGTAATAAGGGAGTACCAATATTACTGGTTGAATGTAAAGCACCTGAGCACAAGTTAGGTCAGAAAGTAATGGAACAGGCTATGATGTATAATAAAACTGTGAATGCAGATTACCTGGTAATTACCAATGGCCTGGAGCATAGCTGTTTATTTATTGATAGAGGCTCCAATGAACTAAAATTTCTTTCCGAAATACCGAGTTTTGAAGATATAAATAAAAAATCCTGACGATGGATCCGCCAGCTGGCGGATCATGTCAGGACTATGTAAAATTATATTACTTGGTTAAATATATTTCGATATTTCTACGTATGGAAGATTGAATGCTTCAGCAACTGCTTCATAAACAACATCTCCTTTTATAACATTCAAACCCGGAAGCAGTTCATCATTCTCTTTACATGCTTTTTCCCATCCTTTATCAGCCAACTGAATTGCATAAGGCAGAGTAGCATTAGTAAGGCCTAAAGTAGAAGTATAAGGAACTGCACCTGGCATATTCGCTACACAATAGTGGATCACATCATCAATTACAAAAGTAGGATCTGCATGTGTAGTTGGTGTACAGGTTTCGATACATCCGCCCTGGTCAACGGCAACGTCTACCAATACAGTACCTTTCTGCATTGTGCTAAGCATATCCCTGGTAATCAACTTGGGAGCTTTAGCACCAGGTATAAGAACAGCTCCAATGATAAGATCAGCTGTCTTGATTGCTTCACGTATATTGTATTCATTCGACATAACAGTACGAACATTGGCAGGCATAATATCATCCAGATATCTTAAACGATCCAGGTTAAGATCCATAATGGTAACTTCTGCACCTAGTCCGGCAGCCATTTTAGCTGATTGGGTACCTACTACACCACCACCTAATACCAACACTTTGGCAGGCTTAACACCAGGAATGCCACCAAGTAGAATTCCTTTGCCACCTAAAGGTTTCTCCAGGTATTTTGCACCTTCTTGCGTAGCCATTCTTCCAGCTACTTCCGACATTGGCACGAGCAGCGGGAGACTTCTGTCTTCTTTTTCAACAGTTTCATAAGCCAGACATACAGAATTGCTATTAATCATGGCTTTTGTTAATGGTTCGTATGAAGCAAAATGAAAATAAGTAAATAATAGCTGATCTTCTTTGATAAGATCGTATTCTACTTCAATAGGCTCTTTTACTTTCATGATCATCTCAGCAATTGAATAGGTTTCTTCAATTGTTGGAAGCATCTTAGCACCAGCATTTATATACTCGTCATCACTAAATCCACTACCTTCACCAGCTGTAGCCTGAACGTAAACATCGTGGCCTCTTTTTACCAATTCTTTGGCACCGGCAGGAGTCAAAGCGACCCTGTTCTCATTATTTTTGATTTCTTTAGGTACACCAATTATCATTTCATTAAATGTTTAGTTTGCATTGCAAATATACGTTACGATCGATTAATAATAGCCGAATATTTTTATGACATTTATCATATTTTATTTTGACCTGTGTATTTTATAAATATCACATAATCAATATGTTAAGATTAGGATGAAAGATTATTTGTGTTAGAATTTAACTAATCCAGATGCTAATCATGTTTTACTGTTCTATTTGCTATACCTTGAACACTATTTTTTGTCTGACGATATGAAATTTCGTATTTTAGCGTTAAATTTTTAGGAGAAAAGTTTCCTGTAACTACAATGAATTCAAATCCTGATACTCTATCAAATCAAGCTGTTCTCGACAAAGCCTCTACCAATGTGAAAGATATATTAGAAGATTATTTTACAGCTATTGCTAGCCGTGAAGCGAGCCTCTTAGGGCGGAAAGAAGTGTTTATGGGTAAAGCCAAATTTGGCATTTTTGGTGACGGTAAGGAATTACCTCAGCTTGCTATGGCTAAAGTTTTCCGTAATGGGGATTTTCGCTCCGGTTATTATCGAGATCAAACTTTCATGTTTGCCATAAAGGAGCTGACTATCGAACAGTATTTTGCCCAATTGTTTGCGCACACAAGTGTAGAAGATGAACCGGTTTCAGCAGGTCGCATGATGAATGGTCACTTCGGTACTCGTATGCTTGATGAAGAAGGATTGCCAGTATCTTTTACAGATCGGAAGAATGTAAGTGCAGATATTTCTCCCACAGCAGGACAAATGCCCCGCCTGGTAGGATTAGCACATGCATCCAGGATTTTCAGAGAGAACAAAGCTTTACATCAATATAAAAACCTATCTAAGAAAGGTAATGAAATAGCTTTTGGTACAATTGGTAATGCATCTACTTCAGAAGGTATGTTTCTTGAAGCATTCAATGCAGCTGGTGTGTTGCAAGTTCCTATGGTTATTTCTGTTTGGGATGATGAGTATGGAATATCTGTACCTGCAAAGTATCATACAACAAAGAAGAATATCTCAAAAGTATTGGCAGGTTTCCAGAGAAATGATAAAGAACAAGGATTTGAGATTATTGTAGTTAAGGGTTGGGATTACCCGGCCCTGGTTAAGGCTTACCAGGATGCTGAGAAAGTTGCCAGGAAAGAGCATGTGCCGGTTCTTGTACATGTGACAGAAGTAACACAACCCCAGGGGCATTCTACTTCTGGCTCACATGAGAGATATAAATCAAAAAAGAGACTGGAGTGGGAGCAAGCACACGATTGCAATTTAAAGTTCCGTGAATATATTATAGAAGAGGGGATTGCCACTGAAAAAGAAGTTCTTGAAATTGAATCAGAAGCAAAAACCTTTGCTCGTAATGCTAAAAATAAGGCATGGAAAGCGTTTGAGGCTGAAATGAAGAATACACAAACCGAAGCAATTGGCCACATTAATGCCTTGTTAAAAGTTGATGATAATACGGAACTAAAAGCGCTGAGAACTGATCTGGAAAAAACAATTCATCCCCTTAAACTAGATGCAGTAAGAGCAATAAAAAATGCATTACGACTTTCTAGAAATAAGCCATCTCAGGCAAGGGAAGAGGCCAGAAAATGGTTGGACAATTTTCTCAAACAGGCTGAGAAAGATTATAGCTCTCATATGCATAGCGAGTCAAAAATGGCAGCTAGTAAAGTTGAGCGTATAGCCCCTGTTTACACTGCTGATTCACCAACTGTAGATGCAAGAGAGGTGGTGCAAGCTTGCTTTGATGATGCATTAGAAAGGGATCCAAGAGTTCTGGCATTTGGGGAAGACCTGGGTAAAATAGGTGATGTTAACCAGGGATTTGCAGGTTTGCAGGACAAATATGGGGAAATAAGGGTAGCAGATACAGGTATCCGTGAAACAACTATAATTGGTCAGGGAATAGGCTTGGCTCTTCGTGGCTTAAGGCCAATTGCAGAAATTCAGTATCTGGATTATGTTGTTTATGCGCATGCTCCCCTTACCGATGACCTGGCAACATTACACTATAGAACTATTGGTGGTCAATCAGCGCCATTGATTATTCGTACCAGGGGCCACAGGCTGGAAGGAGTATGGCATTCCGGTTCACAAATGGGAACTTTCCTTAATTCTTTAAGGGGTGTTTATATCCTTGTTCCTCGTAATATGACTAAAGCAGCAGCATTCTATAATACACTACTTAAATCAGATGATTCTGCCCTAATTGTTGAATGTCTGAACGGCTATAGGTTAAAGGAAAAGCTGCCTGACAACATTGGTAAAATCGCGGAACCTTTAGGTGTACCGGAAGTAATAAGAGAAGGTGAGGATGTAACAATTGTTACCTATGGTTCAATGTGTCGTATTGTAATGGATGCAGCAGAACAACTGGCAGAAATGGGTGTCTCTTGCGAGATCGTTGATGTACAGTCATTACTTCCATTCGACAGGTACCATCTCATAGTTGAATCATTAAAGAAGACGAACAGGATAGTTTTTGCTGATGAAGACGTGCCTGGTGGAACTTCGGCATTTATGTTACAGAAGGTTATTGAAGAGCAGGAAGGTTACCTGTACCTTGATTCTAAACCAATTACAATTTCTGCTAAGGAACATCGACCAGCTTATGGTTCTGATGGTGATTATTTCTCAAAACCTAATGCAGAAGATGTGTTTGATAAGATATATGAGATGATGCAGGAAGTAAACCCTGACGCATATCCGGATATATATTAACGTGAGTTCGACTTAACAAAGCAAGATTGGTTTAACGAATAGTTAAATACTCGTGCTCGGTGGATTATTAGTGTTTTAGAGGTAGTCAAAAACTAGGCCACGAAGACTCTTAGGCTCAAAGATTCACTAAGTTAATTAATCCTAAAGAGTTGAAAATCGACAATTATTAATTAACTGTAATATTTTTAATAACGAAATCGGGTGTTTCTATAACATTACTTTTGTTTAGTGCCCGATCGTAAATATATATTTCCAGCTTAAGGGTATCATCTCTGAAAATCGGCCTTAATCCTGTTACCGATTCCATATTGTACTTAAGTTTTCCTGTAAGAGGTCTGTCTCGATAAGGGATATTGAGTAAGGGGAACCTACCATGATAAGGTGTATTGCAGTCGTTATATAGTGTTAACCAATCAAATTCTGTATAGATTCCATTTTTTCTTACAAAAAAATTAACATAGATATTGTAATAGTATTCATTGGGTTCCGTATAGAAAGTATCTGTTTCATTAGTATTATGGTAATTAATACATGTATAAGGAAACTCATACGGAGGCAGCAGTGTGTCAAATCCGGGCAATGCCCTGTCAGCTAAAGTAACATATGTACTATCACTCAGCTTTATATAATAATTATCCTGATGATATGGAGGTGAAATGTCCATGCTGTCATCTACAAATCCAAGGTTGCCATCTCCGTCCTGGAAATTTATGGTCAATACAAGTGTATCTGATGCAAACTCAGTTCCACCTTCTTTATAGATAATTTTATTAAAAGATATCTCTGGCTCATTGGGGAATTCAGGAGGGGTAAGGCATGCACTCATAAATAGCACAAATACTCCCACTACTAATGTTCCTTTTACCAATAACCTATAACCACCCATTTACTTTGCTATCTTTGCCTAGTGTTATGTCAAGCATATAATAGACACAACACCTAGTCTACTTTTGTTATCATTTACGCATGTTCGACCCTAAAAGTTTTATAGAATCGTTACCCAAAAGTAATAAATCCACTTTTGATAACCATGCAATTGAATTGTTCAAGTATCAATCAAAAAACAATCTGGTTTATCGAACTTATTTAGAAAACCTCAAGGTCAACCCGGGAATCGTTCAGGAATTGAAAGATATCCCTTTCATGCCCATTGAGTTTTTCAAGCATAAAACCATTAAGACTAACGAATGGGAAGATAATATAGTATTTGAAAGTAGCGGAACAACAGGTATTAATACAAGTAAACATCATATTTATAATCTGAGCAATTATCATAAAAATGCTCGCCAATTATTCGAGACCGAATATGGGGCCATAGAAGATAAAATCATATTAGGTTTACTGCCTTCTTATCTTGAGAGGAGTGGGTCATCACTGGTGAGCATGGTCGATCACTTTATAAAGCTTTCAAAATCAGATATTTCAGGATTTTACCTTTATAACACAGATGAACTGGTTGATTTAATGAAGGCAAAAGCCCAAGAAAAAAATATTATACTGTTTGGCGTAACATTCGCACTGCTGAACCTGGCTGAACAATATGATGTTGATATGAGCCATGTTACAGTAATTGAAACAGGAGGCATGAAAGGCATGAGGGAGGAAATAGTGAAGGAAGAACTGTATGAAATCCTGGGTTCAAAGCTCAAAATCAAAAATATTTACTCAGAATATGGAATGACTGAATTGCTGTCTCAGGCATATGGAAAATACGGAAAATTTACAGAGCCGAAGACCATGAAAATTCTTATTCGTGACATTAATGATCCTTTCAGCTATTTGCAGGATAGTAAAACAGGAGGTATTAACATTATTGATTTAGCCAATGCTTATTCCTGCGCATTTATAGAAACCAAAGATATTGGGCGTAAAAATCCTAATGGAACCTTTGAGGTACTGGGAAGGTTTGATAATTCTGATATTCGGGGTTGTAATTTGCTGGTTAATTAGAATTACTCTGCAAACTTTGCCACATCATCTCCTGAAATCGGATCACTTCCCAATATTACCAGCCTTTCAATTACATTTCGCAACTCTCTTATATTTCCAGTCCAGGATAGCTTTTGCAGCGCCTTAATCGCCTCTTTAGAGATCTCCTTAGGTTTGCTGCCATATTCATCGGCAATCAGCTTAAGAAAATGATCAGCTAAGGGTTGAACGTCTTCTATTCTGTCTTTTAGTGACGGCACCTTAATAAGTATTACAGCTAGCCTGTGAAACAGGTCTTCACGGAAAGTACCTTTATCAATTTCGTCTTTCAGGTTCTTATTGGTTGCTGCAAGAACTCTTACATCAACCTTAATATCTTTATTGCCTCCCACACGGGTAATACGTCCTTCCTGCAAAGCTCTCAACACTTTAGCCTGTGCAGAAGCACTCATATCACCAATCTCATCAAGGAATAGTGTGCCACCATTGGCTTGTTCGAATTTTCCTATCCTTTGTTTTACAGCTGATGTAAATGACCCTTTCTCGTGGCCAAAAAGTTCACTTTCTATCAATTCTGCAGGGATTGCAGCACAGTTCACTTCAATAAATGGTGCTTTTATTCGCTGGCTTTGCTCATGCAGCCATCGGGCAACAAGTTCTTTACCGGATCCATTGGCACCTGTGATCATTACACGGGCATCAGTAGGGGCCACCTTGGCGATAGTATCTTTAACTTCTTCGATAGCTTTTGAATCACCAATAATATCGTATTTCTTCGATACTTTCTTACGAAGCACCTTGGTCTCTGATACCAACGTTTTTTTATCCAGCGCATTCCTGATGGCCAGTAATACCCTGTTCAAATCAGGTGGTTTTTCTATGAAATCGAAAGCACCTTTGCGAGTTGCTTCAAGTGCAGTATCGATGGTGCCATGCGCAGAAATCATTATGAATTGGGTTTCAATTCCCTCTTTAAGGACATTCTCAAGAAGAGTCATGCCATCCATTTTTGGCATTTTGATGTCACTTAGTACCACATCAAAAGCCTCATTCTTAAGCTTTTCCAATGCCTCCTGTCCATCGGCTGCATCTTCCACATGGTATTTTTCGTCTTCAAGGATTTCACGCAATACGTAACGTATGCTTTTTTCATCGTCTACAACAAGGATTTTTGACACTTTTTATCAGGTTAGTTATGGTTAGCAATATTAGAAAAAGTTAGAAAAACCTGCGTGGTTATTTTCTTTTAAATGTTAATAAAAAATGCAGACCTGTAAGCCGGGTTCTGTATCATCACGCTTTGGCGTAATAACCCTTATCATTTATCTAGCCCACGCATTGCTGCGTGGATCAATCAACCTACCCATTCTGTCATACTGACGTTCAAAGAAGTCAGCATCATGGACGAGCAGCCCATATTGAACAGAACCTATTTGGTCTTTCAACATACAAGGTTTACCATGCCCCTGCTGTCACCAACAGGGCGGTGAGCTCTTACCTCACCTTTTCACCTTTACCATGACGAAGAATCCGCCAGCTGGCGGACCTTATCACGGCAGTCTGTTTTCTGTGGCACTATCTGTCAATGAAGTAGAATCCGCCAGTTGGCGGATCACTTCACCGCCTTCCCGTTAGGAAGTGTATTGCTCTGCGTTGCCCGGACTTTCCTTACTAACGATAAATGTCAGCACGATAAGGCGGTCTGCATTGCAAAATTACGTAAAAATCAATTAGAAGGTTCTCGAAGGTCTAGAAGACGTCCTCTCCGGTTATTGCTAATTCCTGTTCATCAGCAAAGTTTGCCACTTCATTGATAATAGCTGTTGCCAGATCAAGATTCATGTTTTCATCCATGTAACAAACTGTTTGGAGGTAACCTTCTTTTATGGCCAGTTTGGCAAAGGTTAATTCTTTCTCAATCTTAAAAAGTTTATCAGGTATCTGGCTTTCATCACAAATCTTGGAGCTCACCTCAATGTACCTAACACTTTCCTTAGTAACATACTCGGCCAAAACGGATTGGTACCTTTTAGAATCCGTTGGGATTACAATAAAAGATTTGTTCTCATCATAGGGGGTATGAGTTCCGTTAACGTTTTTTGCCACTTGCGCTGTAAGTTGTGATAAGTTCATTGCGTTTTTTGTTTACTTGTTTTAAACGTTATAAAGTTAATACATTATTCCGGTACTTCATACTGAATTTCTTCAGGTTTAATTCCGGTCGAGCTTGATTCTGAGTCTTCATCGTTCTTTTTTCGCTTTTTACCCCCTTTTTTAAATAGATCACTTAATCTATCAAAACTGGTGGTGTAAATAAGGCTGAACCCTCCCGTATTTAAAGACTGGTTATCACTACCTGTTTCAGAAATCATTTGATTATAGTTGGATTTGCTGAATAATTTTATTCTCAATTTACCATCATCCGATATCAGATATTCTAAAGTCCAGTCTCCAGCTATACTTCCAATGCTAACTTCATTATCGGGTTCCGTAAAGCCTCCATCCCGTGTAACAATTAATTTGCCATCCATAAAAGCATAAGAAACTCTTAACTGGAAAGTGTTTAAAGCATCTTTATCCATTTCACCCAGATCCATATCAATAGTCAGGTTTTCATCTACCTGACTTATCCAGTAGCTAAGCTGGTTGGATATGAACTCCGAAACACTGCTACCAATGTTTACAGATGATGCGAATGAGTTGAGTTCAGAGAACTGCCTGAGTATAAGTAAGCTAAATACCTGCCGATTTAGCTCCTGCTGATCTGTTTGCAGGATGTTGAGGAATCCTCTTATCTGTGTATCAAGATCAACATTCGACTTTGGGTAATCATCAATAACGATATTAAAAGCGATGTCGGGAGTTAACAGTGGTCCATCAAGATCAAGTTTTACTTCAGTAGGGTAGAACCTTTGCAGATCATCCATATTACGGTATACTGAATCAACCAACGGTTTTAAATCAGTCACCAATTTATAACTGGCATCAATGTCCATAATACCTCCATATGGGTCACCAGACCAGGTGATCTTACTTTTCGGATTAATAACAAACTCTTTGTTAACAATATTGTACATGGTAAAGTTGTACCCACCTTCAACGAATTCGTAGCTGCCTAACATCCTGAAATCACCTTTTGTGTCTATGGTCATACTCATATTCCCGTTACCTCTTCCCCGGATTATATCACCACTGTTAATATCAAATATGATTTCACCATAGGCATCTTCGGTTATGTCTAAATCAAACTCCATATTAACTCCAGTAACCCGTACTTCTTCATCCTTTTCCTGGTTTATCATATAGAGTGTATCACTGAAGTTTACAAATGATATAAAATCCTCGTATTCACTGGAGCCTGAATCTCCAATGGGGATATACATTTTTGTTCCCTTCTCAGTAACTGCTCGTGACTTAATTGTAATGTCTTCAATAGGACCAGTGAAAGAAACAGTGCCTGTAGCATATCCGGTCCCATAGAACCAATCATTATGAACTGACCTGGTATTGAGAACCATAAAATTCTGCATGATTCCCGATAGATCAATCCTGAATTGCCTGTAATTATTATGTGTAAACACGCCATCAAGGTAACCTTCGTTCTGATGGCTGTCATGCAACTTCAGGTTTTTTAAATAAATAGCGCTACTGTCAAATGCCCATTCACCGTTAAACTTATAATCTGTGTTCAGGTAATTAACAATTAGCCCTGCATCTTCAAATGTGCCTTTACCTGATATTATTGGAGCTTTAATGGCACCGGTAATTTTCATATTTCCATTGATTGTCCCTGATATCCTGTTGAATAAAGTTTCCAAAAATGGTTCTGTCATACTTAAATCTGTATTCATAAAAGAGGCATCCAGATCTAATGCATGCTCAGCATCAAAAGGATTAAATATTCCATTCACTATAATAACAGGGATGTCATTACGGTTCACAAGAAACTGGATGTCGAAGAGCTTGCTATCATGGTTCCAGTCATTGGAACTGAAAATATCGCCTACCAAAAACTGGTTGATACCAAAGCTGTTTATATAAAAGTTACTAACTATGGTAGGGGTTTTATATAAATTATAGAGAGCGAACTCGCCACTTAAATCTCCACTCAGTTTCTTGGGAAGCACCGGATTAAAAAGTGCCATGTCAAGATTGTTGGCTTTAATTGCCAGAATTTTGTCGGGATCCGGTGAAATAATACCTTCCATAAAGATCATTCGACCTTCACTGTAAATATTGAAGTTATTGACCTTGATTTCATTGCCCTCTAGAACAATGCTATTATTATCATGTATAGTCCAATACTGATTTAGTAAAGACAAACTGGACTTATTGAGATGGAGAAGGGTAGAGTCTGTATAAAGGAATATCTCTCCATAGATATCGTTGGTAGCATCATATTTAGGCTGATTGTTGTAAACATTGAAGTCTATTTGTTTATTGTTCCATATCGCACTAGCAATTAAATTTTCGAAGTATGCGCCATTTTTAAGCATTTGTCTTTCAGACTGCAAATCAAAAGAGGCTAGTATTTCCGGCTTACCAATACTTTTTGAAGCATCTAGATTGAACTCGTTGGCAATGAATGTATTTCCTGAATAACTGATCGTATCATTAGAAAACTGTAAAGCCAGTGTACTTGTTTTACCATGTTTGTATGCAAGATCGAAGTCTGCCATATCATGAAAACTTAATTTAGGCTCAAACAATTGCACAAACTGATTGATATTACTAAACCGGGCTTTTACATTTATATCAAATGGTAAAGAGTCATATGTGCCGAATGTTGTGTAAAAGGAATCAATTGAATCTTTTTTGTTTTGTAAATAGAGGTAATATTCCTTGCCGATATACTTCAGATCTTTGTATGCAGTAGTAAAATTGAAATTACCATCAATTTTAATGTTCGCTCTTTCGGTCATAAATTCAATGTTTCTATAACCTTCGTTTTTTTCTGATGAAAGCGTAAGATGTTCTATGTTTAATGCATGGGTTTCATTATTAGCCAGAAGGTTTTCAAGGAACAGATGCCCAACAATACTATCAATAGCAAACCCCTTGAAATTCGTTTCAATTTCAGTGCGTAATGTAATTGCTTCTTTGGTAAGATTCAGGCTATTAAGTTGAGCATGTTCAAGTATACCTTTAATAGCTACCTTATTGGCATTATTTCTAACATCTATTTCTCCCTCGGCGTTAAATACCAGGCTGGGATCGTTAATATTAATGGAGCCATAGAAATATTCACTTTCAAATTTCCCATTGGTCTCAATATTCGTGTACTTGTATTTGTAGACTTCAATGGAATCTATTTCACCAATAAATATAAAACTGGCATTTTCTCTTTTAAGACCATTTCCCGACAACTTACCATTAAGGCTGGTTTTACCCATATGTCTACTGCCAAGATAAGCTCCCAGATCGAAGTTGTTCAGCTCCATTTTACCACTATAAGATGCCGTTGTATTATCAGCAATTTTAAAGTTTATATCAGATGAAATGGTTCCTATATCAGTATTAAATCTGCCATAGGCTACAAAATCTGTTGGGTAACCAGTAAAGGCTCCATTAAACTTTACATATTGAAAACGATTGTACTTTTCGAATTGTTTGGAAGGAATATATTGTACTATATCATTTTCATAAAGTGTTGAATTTTTCAGATTAAGATCGATAAATGTTTCTGAAACATCTGGTAATCCTGAAAAGTATGTAGTCCCCCTTAATCGGCTTCCGTCACCAAAGCGCAGATTGAGATTTCTCGTTCTAAAGTTCGGAATAGTGCCTTTAAAAGTGCCGGATACAACATACTTATCCTGAATATTGTTAAAGTATGAGTTAAATAATCGAAGATCTTTGGAATATATAATGGCATTATTGAAATCAGCTTGTAGAGAAACACTATCAATAAATTTGTTTAAGTCATTATATCCCGAATAGTTCAATACAAGTTGATCTCTTATAATGGAGCCATTTATTGAAGCCTCCAGTGAATCAAATCTCATTTCATTGGATGAAATAGAAAAATCAGTATGTTGAATATTAAGGCTTGAATTATTTCTTGTTTCTATTGCAGCCAGTTGCTGTACAAACAAGGAGATAGTATCAGAATGGATTCTCAGTGCGGAAATATCGAAGTTTATATTATCAAACGTAAAATTTTTGGGATTAAAAATTCCTTTTTTAACGTCAGTAGTTTTATAGGAATAGCTGAATTGACTATCTGCTACCCGTACCTTATCCAGGTTAAATACGGGTTTAATTCTCTTACCAGATTTTTTAGCCAGGTTCAATTGTTTAAGCAGACGGGTAATATTTAACGTGTCATCATCTACATGCAGATTTAACATCAAATTTTGAGCAAATGCCAAATCAATATTAGTCTCGTCTGTAAACAGGTTGCTTAGTTTATAGTCGATGTGTAATGAATCAACAGTCAATAAATCATGCTGTTTATTGTCCTTAATATTTAAACCTGTAATGATGATTTTATTCAGCCAGTCAATATCAACTTTTTCTATTGTTATTGAAAAATCGGTTTGCCTGGAAAGTGTTTGGGCATACTTTTTAACAATACTTGTTTGTACAGCCTGTACCTGGGCAAGGATAAGTAGAATAACGATATTGATCAGGATAATAGAAAGTACCCACAATAATGTTTTTTTTACCCTATTTCCTTTTTTTGATCGCAATTTGATCTGAGATTATATAGATACCAACTTCTTATTGCCGACAAATTGTCGATTTTTGCTAAGTTATTTATATCGTAGCAATTTTTGCTTATGAGTATTACAATTTTAGCCATAGAGTCATCATGTGATGAAACATCAGCTGCCATAATTAAAAACGGTTTAGTGCTGAGCAATATTGTTGCCGCCCAGGATGTACACAAGGAGTATGGTGGGGTTGTTCCCGAATTAGCATCAAGAGCACACCAGCAAAATATTATTCCGGTTGTGGATAAAGCCATTAAAGAAGCAGGGATTGACAAAACGGAACTATCTGCAATTGCTTTTACCCGTGGTCCCGGTTTGCTTGGAGCCTTGATTGTTGGAACTTCCTTTGCCAAAGCTATGGCTTTGGGGCTCGATATTCCTCTGATCGAGGTAAATCATATGCAAGCACATATTCTGGCTCATTTTATTGATGACCCTAAACCATCATTCCCATTTTTATGCCTAACTGTGAGTGGGGGACATACGCAATTGGTTGTAATTAACGATTACCTTGATATGACGGTAATAGGAGAAACGCGTGATGATGCAGCAGGAGAGGCATTCGATAAGTCGGCAAAGTTGCTTGGATTGGAATACCCCGGAGGTCCATTGATAGATTCTTATGCCAGGAAGGGTGATGCTAACAGGTTTAAATTTTCCAAATCTTCAATGCCAGCATACGATTTTTCTTTCAGCGGATTAAAAACATCAGTTCTGTATTTTTTAAGGAAGCAGATAGAAACTGACGAGAATTTCATTAAAGATAACCTGTATGATTTATCAGCAGGAGTACAAAAAGCAATTATAGAAATGCTTACAGAGAAGTTGACCAGGGCAGCAGATGATCATAATATTATGGATATAGCCATTGCAGGCGGTGTATCAGCAAATTCCGGTCTGAGAGATGCCATAACCTTGATTGCAAAAGACAAGGGTTGGAAAACATATTTCCCGGAAATGGAGTACTGTACCGATAATGCGGCTATGATAGGAATTGCGGGCTATCATAAGTATCTCAAAAATGATTTTGTTGGACTTGATATTGCACCTTTGGCAAGAATGCCTTTGATTTAAGATTCGGATATGAAAGATAAGGGTAACAGGTTTTCAGGAAAGGTAAATATCAAAAATAAGAGGGCTTCTTATGAGTATGAGTTCATTGAAAAATATGTTGCAGGGCTGGTACTAAAGGGAACTGAAATAAAATCCATTCGTGAAGGGAAGGTGAACATACAGGATGGCTATTGCCTTTTTCATGGGCAAGAAATGTATGTCAGGAATTTGCATATTAGTCCTTATAAGCAGGGCACATATTATAATCATGAGCCTACGAGAGAGAGAAAGTTGCTCTTAAATAAACGGGAATTAAAGAAACTAAAAGCGAAATCGGAGGAGAAAGGACTAAGTATTGTGCTGATAAGACTGTTTACCAATGAGCGAAGCTTTGCAAAATTGGAGATTGCACTGGCCCGCGGGAAAAAAATACACGATAAACGTCAATCCATTAAGGAAAAGGACTTGAAAAGAGAACTAAAAAACTTAGATTAGCAGTATGCCTGAACTAATTGAAAAAGGTGTATGCAGATTAAGTGTTGTCCCTGTCAGGGTTAAGCCCCTCGATTCATCCGAGATGCTTACTCAACTTTTATTTGGAGAGCATTACAGCGTATTTGAAGAAAACAGTCGGGGTACCTGGGTAAGGATCAAAATGTATTATGATGGATATGAAGGTTGGATTGACAAAAGACAGCATTATCCAATATCTGATGCTTATTTTGATCAGATAAACAGTGCAGATTACAAAGTATGTATTGATAGAAACAGCTCTATTCTATTTAAAAAGAGAACCTTGTCAATCCTGATGGGTAGCGTTCTTCCAATTGCTTCTACAGAGTTATTTGAAGTTGAAGAACAATTTGCTTTTAATGGTGAGTCTAAAAACCTGGGAGACGTATGGGATTTTGACAGGCTTAAACAAATTGCATTTAAATATTTAAATTCTCCTTACTTATGGGGTGGTAAATCACCATACGGGATCGATTGTTCGGGCTTTACACAAATGGTCTTTAAGATTTGTGGTTACAGGTTGGAAAGGGATGCTTCAATGCAAAGTAAGCAGGGTCGTGCTGTAAAATCAATTAAAGAAGCCATACCGGGAGACCTGTGTTTTTTTGGAACAAAGACCAAGATAGATCATGTAGGCATTTTCCTGGAAGCCAATAGGGTTGTTCACTCTTCCGGTTATGTTAGGATAAGTGAAATCAATGAAGAAGGCTCGGTAATTCTGGATGGAGGATTAAAAACACATAGACTTCAAAAGATCAGAAGGGCAATGCCAAAATAGTCCCAAATTGGTATAATTAAGTAAAGTTTTTTACACGATTTAGGAGAAGAAGATGTATTTTTTTGGAAGTAAAGCAAAAAAATGAAATCGCTTGTTTTAAATCAGGATTTTAGACCTATATCAGTCTGTTCAATTCAAAGGGCATTTGTGCTTGTATTTATGAATAAGGTTGAGATGGTTACCTCGTTTAATGGAACCATGCTTCATACAGTTGACAATGAGTATCATATTCCGGCGGTTGTAAGGCTTCATAATTATATAAATGTTCCTTACAGAGGTGTAGAACTTAGCAGGGCAAACATTTTTAAGCGTGATAACCATGAATGCCAATATTGTGGAAGTAAAAAAGATTTATCGATTGACCACGTTTTACCAAGTTCACGTGGCGGAGGATCTAACTGGAAAAACCTTGTAACAGCCTGTAAATCATGCAATGCTAGAAAAGGAGATTATACACCGGAAGAAGCCAATATGCCTTTGCTGCAAAATCCATTTAAACCATCATATTTAATGTTTTTACGCCATTTCAGTGGTTTTGAATTCGAAGAATGGCGTCCGTATCTGGCTATGGGTTAATATATTAAGTACTTAGAGTTCGTAAAGTGCCTAGAGTGGCTAGAATGCCTGAAGTTTGGGAATTGAATAGAAATGAACTCATAACTTTAAGTACTTTAAACTCTAATTTCTAGTGCACTTTCCCCCTAAAACTTCATGGTAAAAACAGTTCCTTTATCCTCAACTGAGTCTACAGTAAGCGTGCCATTATGAAGCTGCATGATTTGTCTTGAGAGGGCTAAGCCAATACCCGATCCTTTCTTTTTGGTCGTATAAAAAGGTATAAAAATCTTGTCTATCGCTTCAGGAATAATTCCGTGGCCATTGTCCTTAACTTCGATAAAGGTTCTCAGGCTTTTATCAATTCCTGCTTTAACTGTTACTTTACCATCATTATTATCCACAACTGCTTCAATTCCATTTTTAACCAGGTTAATGAGTACTTGTTGAACCTGGCTTTCATCGGCATTAATGGTGAGTTTTGAGGGTGTTACAGTACAGGTAAAATCAGTTGAAGATTTACGAATATCAACTTTCATCAAACCATGGATTTCATCCAGCAGGTCCCTTACTATAACTTCTTTCTTATCGGGAGCAGGGATAGTGGTATATTCTCTATAGGCATCAATAAAATCAATTAATGCCTTACTTCTGCTTTCAATTGTTTTGAGCCCTTCGTGGATATCGTCAACACCATCTCCGGAGATTTCAAAATACTCTCCTTTATTCTCCAGCTCCTCAGCTAAAATGTCATTCAGGGTAGAGGTAAGTGATGCAATGGGGGTCATTGAATTCATTATTTCATGGCGTAAAACACGAGTCAGATTTTGCCAGGAATCAATTTCTTTTTGTTGTAGCTCCGACTGAATGTTTTGCATGGCTACCAGCTTATAAGTAGAACCACGTAACCTTAACTCAGTTGCATGAATTGCCAGTTGCGTGCGATTATCGATTTGATAGAGACTATGTTCTCCTGTTGCGATACCTTGTAACTGGTTATAGAATTCTTCATCATATTCCTTTAACTCGCTCAGGTTTTTAATCTGGGGTTTGTATAACAGCGTTTTAGCAACATGGTTAATCAGCTCAATGTTCCCATCTGTATCAAAAGACAGGATACCTGTATTAACATGCTGAATAACCGTATTCAGGTATTGCCAGTGTTCTTCCTTTTCTGATCGTGCCTTTCTGAAGGCATCTAATACACTGTTAAACTCATCGTTAAGCTTTTTAAAGCTGTCACCAAGCGTATTGTCAGTAGTAAAGCCTGTTATAAAATCAGAATATTTAATTGATTCAAGGAACCTGGTTAGTTTACGATTGGTAGAGGTGGTGAAGTGGTACAATTCAACTACTGAGGCCATTGCAAATAAACCAAAAATCAGGACTGAGAAAATCCGATTACCATCCAAAAACAGGTAAATAGTAGCAGTTATCAGGAGCGTTAGAATAACAATCCGTATAACAATCTTTGATTTGTAATCATTAAATACCATGCTTCTCTAATCTCCTGTATAATGAAGAACGTGTTAATCCTAATTCCCTGGCTGCCTGGGTAATATTACCATTATATTTTTTCAGAACTTTTCTGATCAGGATCTTTTCGACTTCGTCCAGGTTATATTGCTCAATGGTCACATTGTCTTGTTCACCTTCAATGTGAGATATGTTAAAGTTAAAGTCTTCTGGTTGTAATACACTTGAATTACTCATAATAACCGCCCTTTCCACCGCATGCTGCAATTCCCTGATATTGCCGGGCCAGTTATAAACGTTCATCCTGGTTAAAGCTGCATCACTTATTTTATTTACCTCCTTCTTGTACTTATTACTATATGTCTGTAGAAAATGATTGGCGAGAAGAGAGATGTCTTCTGCTCGCTCTTTTAAAGGAGGTATTTCTAGTTCGATCGTATTAATTCTGTACAGAAGATCTTGTCTGAATGTATTTTTCATTACCATATCATAGATAGGCATGTTGGTAGCACAAACCAAACGTACGTTAATATTGATTTCTTTATTGGACCCAACCCGTACTATCTTCCTGCTTTGCAAAGTAGAAAGCAATTTTGCTTGTAATTGGGTAGAGAGGTTCCCTATTTCATCTAGAAATACGGTTCCTTTAGATGCTGCCTCAAACCTGCCAACACGATCTTCCTTAGCGTCAGTGTAAGCTCCTTTCACATGGCCAAACAGTTCACTTTCAAACAAGGTTTCTGTTATTGAACCCAGATCAACATTAATAAAGGCTTCAGCAGACCTGTTTGATTGTGCATGTATAGCTCTGGCAACGAGCTCCTTGCCGGTTCCATTTTCACCTAGTATGAGTACATTGGCATCAGTTTCTGCTACACGCTCAATGGTTTTATATATCTCCTGCATGGCCTTGCTCTCTCCAATTAGGTCGTGAAACTGGCTGTTGAGCTGAGCACTGATTACTTTTTGTCGGTCTTTCAGGGCTACCACTTCCTGCCTTGTCTGGCTTAGTTGCATTGCAGATGAAATTGTTGCCAGCAACTTTTCGTTTTCCCATGGCTTTAAAACAAAATCTGTAGCTCCTGATTTAATAGCTTGCACAGCTGTTTGCTCATCACCATAGGCTGTAATGAGAACAACAACTGCCGAAGGATCAATTGAGAGAATTTTTTCTAACCAATGAAATCCTTCCAAACCGCTGCTTACATCCTTCGTGAAATTCATATCGAGCAAAATCACATCATATTGCTCATTCTGTATCAGGTCTGGAATGCTTTCAGGATTCTTTTCTACATCAATATGGGCGAAGTGCCTTTTAAGAAAAATTCTTGCAGCTGATAATAGATCATCATTATCATCTACAATTAATATTCTACCAGTTTTGTTGTTGTTGGTCATTTCAGTTTTCCCTTATTGATTTAACAAAGCAAAGTTGATACCTAAATTGTTAGTCAATTTTAACATAGCATTAAATTTCTTAGCATATGCAACTAAATACGAGTTTTTATACTCTATTATATAGTTCAATTAATGTGTTTCGTTTTGAACGTCTCGTAAATATACGTTCGTCTACGGACACCCCCGTTCATGAATGAACGAATATTAAAGTAAAAAGGTTCATTAAACCGTTTTGAATTGATTATTTGGGTTTGGCATAATGTTGGTAAAAGCGTACAGTGATGAAAACACCATTAATTATTCTGCTGAATGGATAAGAAAATAAAAAAGAAAAAGTGGACTGTTAAGAAAGTTGCCACATATTTAGCTGGTTTAGCTTTAATAGTACTCGTTGTTTATCAGTTAGCTTTTAGTGATCGCAGGTCAAAACTTAATGTTGATCCTGAAAAAATGACTTTTGCCACAGTTTCACGTGGAGAGTTTACAGAGTTTATTCCTCAAACCGGAACAGTACAACCAAAGGTAACCCGTTACCTGGATGCTATTGAAGGTGGGAATATTAAAAAGATAGTAGCTGAGAGCGGAGCTGTCTTAAAGAAAGGCGATGTAATTCTTGAACTGGCAAACCTTAATCGTGAACTAAGTGTACTGGGGCAAGAGGCTTCTTTGAATGAAAGTATTAACCGTGTGCGACAAACCAGGTTGCAATTAAGTCAGAATGACCTGTTGCAACAGCAGCAATTGGCTCAGATTGATAATCAAATAAGAAAGCTGAAGCCTGAGTTTGAACGACAACAATATTTATACGATAAAAAGCTCATAGCTGAAAAGGTTTACCTTGACACAAAAGCAGATTATGAATATCAGTTAAAACGCAGAGAGATTACCTATGCATCATATAGAGTAGACTCAATGTCACGTATCCACCAGATGAAGGAACTTGATGAGTCTGAATCCCGGATGACTACCAGCCTGAAAGGAGTGGGACGTATTCTGGATAATCTTATTATTCGTGCACCCATTAACGGACAGCTTTCTACACCTCAATTGGAGATCGGACAGGCAGTTTCGGCAGGCCAGCGCCTTGGGCAGGTAGATGTGGTAGGTGAGTATAAGGTAAGGTGCCCAATTGATGAGCTCTATCTGCCAAGGATATCTACCGGATTAGGATCGACCTTTAAGTTCGCGGGAAAACAATATAATCTCAAGATAAAATATATATACCCAACGATACAAAATGGTCGATTTGAAGTCGATATGGATTTTGATGGTGATGAGCCTGAAGGAATTCGAAGAGGTCAATCCGTCCGTTTGAGAATAGCATTAGGTAATTCTTCTGAACAAATATTATTGCCAAAAGGAGGATTTTACAAAGACACCGGTGGAAACTGGGTGTTTGTTGTTTTGCCGGGTGAAAATAAGGCGGTTAAACGTCAGATTAAACTTGGCAGGCAAAATACAGAGAACTTTGAAGTTTTAAGTGGCCTTGAGCCAGGGGATAAAGTAATTACCTCATCTTATAGTCACTTTGGTGATAATGAAGTACTCGTATGGTAACATTTATGCAATTAATTACGTCTAACATTTAATAAACCAATAACAACTATGCTTAAAATAAAAAACCTTAAAAAACTTTACACAACTGATGAAGTAGAAACTACAGCTTTAAATGATATTAACATTGAAATTCAGGAAGGTGAGTTTGTGGCCGTTATGGGCCCTTCAGGTTGTGGTAAATCGACCTTACTAAATATTCTTGGTTTGTTGGATAATCCTTCAGACGGGGAATATCATTTTGGTGAAGATGAAGTTTCCAGGTTTTCGGAACGCCAGAGAGCACAATTGAGAAAAGGAGCCATTGGATTCGTTTTCCAAAGCTTTAACCTTATTGATGAGCTTACTGTATTTGAAAACGTTGAATTACCACTTCTATATTTGAAAGTACCTTCTGCTGATCGTAAGAAAAGGGTAGAAGAAGTATTGGAGAGAATGAATATCATGCATAGAAGGAACCACTTCCCTCAACAGTTGTCAGGAGGTCAGCAGCAGCGTGTAGCAATAGCAAGAGCTATTGTAGCCAACCCAAGATTAATTCTTGCCGATGAGCCTACTGGTAACCTTGATTCAACCAATGGTGAAGAGGTAATGAAGCTATTGGCCCAGCTTAATGAGCAGGGAACCACTATCGTGATGGTGACTCACTCCCCATACGATGCCAATTATGCACACAGGGTTATTAATCTGTTTGATGGAAAAGTTGTTACTGAGAATATAAAAGAACAATTCCATATTTAGTTTTAACATTAGGTTTTAGGAGCGGTCATTTTGACTGCTCCTTTTTTACAATACTCTTCTTCTCCTGGTCAGAGTAGGCTCAACAAACAACAATTTTATGCTCAAAAACTTCTTCAAAATTACTTTTCGCAGCTTAATGAAAAACAAGCTGTTTGTGTTTATTAATGTCATTGGTCTTGGTATTGCATTAGCTTGTACAATAATTGCCTATTTAAGTTGGGATTTCAACGTAAAGTATGATGTTCAGCACGTGAATGCTGATAAAATCTACCGTATCAACTTTGTTCGTATTACAAATGGTGAACCCGTAAAGAATGGCGATTGCCCTCAACCACTTGCTAAAACCATTGAGGGTAGTATGAGTGGTATAGACGAGATTATTCGTTATAGCCCTACCGGAGGAAATTTTAAGATTGAAGAGGAACTATTCAGGACGGGTGTTGCCGCTGTAGATGACAATTTTCTTGATGTCTTTACATTTCCGCTTGTTAGTGGTAATAAAGAATCTTTAAAAGAGAAAGGTAAAATAATTATCAGTACGGAGCTTGTAGAGAAATATTTCCCGGAGGGTGAGGCAGTAGGAAAGCTTGTTACATACATGAATAATAATAAAAGGTTAGAGTTCATTGTAGGGGGTGTGTTTGAAAAGATGCCACTTAATTCAAGCTTCCAGTTCGATGCGTTAGTTAATTATGACAACCTTTTCGAGGTGGTTGATTGGGAAGAAAATGATTGGGCACAGTTTAACACGACATTTGTAACTATCAATAATCCTAAAGCAATTCCACAAATAGAAAAAGACCTACAACAATATGTAGAAATACAAAACAGGGCAAAAGAGGACTATAAGGTTAACGAATATTATCTTGATCCATTTGTGGGTATGGCAATCAGGGCAGAACGAGAAGATATATGGAATCATTGGTTTCGATCCAGTATGCCAACTGCTGCTGTAATTGCTCCGATTGTAATGGCGGGATTACTTTTGTTATTGGCTTGTTTTAATTTCACCAATACCTCAATTGCAATTGCCAATCGCAGGCTAAAAGAAATTGGCATTAGAAAGGTAATGGGATCTCAACGTAGTCAGTTAATAGCGCAATTCTTGAGTGAAAATCTTATTATGGCATTTCTTGCTTTAATAGCAGGTTTGATCATCGCTGAATTTCTTATTCCTGCTTATACTGAAATGTGGCCATTTTTGCATATTGAAATGGCTTATACTGAGAATATTCAATTCTTTGTCTTTCTTGTAATCCTATTAATTTTAACTGGGATTTTGGCTGGTAGCTACCCGGCATTTTATGTAAGTAGTTTTAAGCCATCAAGTATTCTCAGGGGAACTCTAAAATATGGAGGGACCAGTATATTTACCCGAATCCTTCTTACTTTTCAGTTTGCTATCTCACTTGTAGCTATCGTTTCGGGATTTTTGTTTGCGCAAAATGCAGAGTACCAGGAAAATTATGATATGGGTTTTGATCAGAAAACTGTTCTATTCGCCTGGGTGAATGATGAAGATGGTTACAATGCTTTTAAACAAAAGCTTGAAAATTATCCGAAGATTAAAAATATAGCAGGGTCCACAAATAACTTTACTTCATCCTGGTATACCGACCCTGTTAAATTTGAATCCGAAGAAATTGATGTTGATATTCTGGATATTGGAGACAATTATTTAGCAACAACCAGTTCAACCCTTGTAGAAGGACGTGATTTTATTAAAGACAGTCAATCGGATGTAGAAAACTCTGTGCTGGTCAATGAAGAACTGGTAAGAATTTTTAATTGGGAAGAACCCATTGGGCAACGAATAATTGTTAAAGATACCATTGAATTATATGTGGTAGGAGTACTTAAGGACTATTATTTAAGGGCACTTTGGAATCCGATAAAACCAGCATTAGTAAGATACACCAAGCCAGAAAATTACAGGTACTTGGTTGCGCAGGCAAATGTTGCTGATATCAAAGATGTAAAAGACTATATGGATGGCGTTTGGAAGGAAGTTTTTCCAGACCAACTTTCCAATGTACGCTATATGGATGAGAACATGGGAGATGCCGGTGAGGTGAATGCCAATATTAGAAAGATGTTTGTTTTTCTGGGATTGGTTGCAGCTATTTTATCAGCCATTGGACTATTTAGCCTGGTGTCACTTGATATTATCAAACGTATGAAAGAGATAGGTGTTAGAAAGGTTTTAGGGGCCACTATACTTAATATTGTAGGCATAATAAATAAACGCTATCTAATTATACTGTTGCTAGCATCTATTCTGGGATCAGGATTGGGATATCTTCTTACTGATATGCTCATGGGTAGTATATGGACATACTATTTGCCTATAGGTCCTTTGGCATTTATATTTTCGATTTTAATTTTATTGTTAATGGCACTAATTACCGTAGGAGGGAAGGTAGTGAAAGCTGCCATGGCTAACCCGGCTTATACCTTAAGAGACGAATGATTTAAATATGGCAATAGGCTTTGAGCTCTATGCTATAGGCTTATGCTTATTAACAACTTAATTCTATACTTATAGGATTGGTCTTCGGACTTCCTTACCATTCCCAACCAAATCCTGTTTGGATTACGTAGTCAGATTTATCTGCATCGCCCACAGGCCGGTTGTCAAAGTTCACGGTAGTACCAGCTTTGATATAGAAATCCTTGGGCAGGTCATATTTTAAATCAAACTTAAAATCAGCACGAACCCTGCCATCTTCTGTTAAGCTGGGGTAGGCGGTTAAGTTGGTAAGTAATGACAGATCTCCGGTATTGAACATATTTACTTCAAATCCGGCAAATGCCTCACCAGACTGACGGGTAGGGGTCTCATCTGTAAAAACTTCGTTGTTGAAGGCAGCACCACCGAAAACTGAGAAGTACAAAAGATTAGTGTGTACCAGGTAATTACCAACACCTAGTTTACTTGTACTTCGAAGGTCCAGAAGTATCTCATCATTAGATAGAAAATCATTTGCAACAGCAATAAACCAATCTTTTGGCAAGAATAGTACAAATGTTAAATTGGCATCTGTTCTTTTTGTGGCCGCAACACTATCCTGATTACTGAATACGGTATTATAGGTACCTTTTACTTCCCACCTTTTAGTGGTATATGCTACATGTGCACGAGTATTAAACTGCCTCAAATTATTGGCTTTAGTTATGTTATAGCCAAGATCAATATTGGCACTGACCTTATCCCAGAAACTATCTTTGACAGGTCGAATCTC
>JBDLIU010000032.1:0-25468 GCA_039714715.1 Bacteroidota bacterium | reverse complement strand
AAAACAGGTTGCCCTGTTCAGCGATACGCCTGCTAGCAATAAAGATAATATTCAACAACCTCAATCGGTTACAGGAACAATCACCGATGAAGACGGAAATCCCATGCCTGGAGTTAACATTGTTATCAAGGGTACAACCCAGGGAACAATATCTGATGCAGATGGTAAATACGGTATCAATGTAGATGATCCCGGTGCAACACTGGAATTCTCATTTATAGGAATGTTTGCCCAGGAGGTCCAGGTTGTTAACCAAACTGAAATTAACGTTACAATGACCCGAGATGTACTTGGACTGGAGGAACTTGTGGTTATTGGATACGGGACACAAAAGAAAACCAATAACACCGGAGCGATCTCGATGGTCACCGAGGAGTCTCTGAAAAATATATCACATTCCTCTGTTTCTCAGCTTATTCAAGGTAAAGTCTCCGGGGTAAATATTATTAAAACCAACGGAAGACCCGGAGCTGGATCTCATATTAATATCAGGGGCATTAATACATTTGGTGATAATAGCCCTTTAATAGTTATTGACGGGCAAATTGTAGAATCAGGTCTTGATAATCTGGACCCGAATGAAATAGAAAGTGTTAATGTGCTGAAAGATGCCGGCTCAGCAGCTATTTATGGTTCAAGAGCCGCCAATGGTGTTATTTTGGTTACCACAAAAAGCGGGAAGGCAGGAACCGGTCAATTAGAAGTGAACCTCTACACTGGAATGCAGAAGTTGATAACACACATGACCCTGATGACTGCAGAAGAGTATGTAATGATGATTGATGAAGCAAGATCTAACCGGAATATAGTATATAACGGTACCCTGGAACCCTATTATCCAGAAGGACCGGATGCCTGGAAAGGCAAAGGAACAGATTGGGTAGATGAAATGTTCCGTACAGCTCCGGTTACAAGTGCAAACATGGCAGTAACAGGAGGAAGCGAAAAGGTTAAGTACAGAGTTGGCGGCACATACTTTACCCAGGAAGGAATTCTGCTCAATACCGGGTTTAATAAAGCATCAGCCAGGGTAAATCTGGATGCTAAGGTTACAGACAGATTAACTTTCGGAACCCGTATCTCCTATATTAACTCGCATCAATATGGCGGAATAGGCGTAATGGGTACTATATTGCAGATTCCGCCTACAGTTCCGGTTTATGAACCTGACGGGTCACCCGGATATGGAAAGGGAGAGGGAGATGGTTTGTGGTACAGTCCGAAATTTAGCCAGGAGTTGGATGATCCGACTACCGACAATAACAATTTAATCGGAAATATGTTTCTTGAATACAGAATATTGGATTTTCTGAAATTCCGTATTAACGGGGGACTCGATCATAATTATTCCAGGTTCCAGAGTTTTACAGAAACATGGAATGTAGCCGATAGGTGGGCAAATACCAAAAGCAGTTTCACTGATAACAGGAGTTTTATTAATAATTGGGTGAACGATTATCTGTTGTATTTTGATAAGGAATTTGCCGATGCACATACAGTGAATGCCTTGGCGGGTTATTCCCGACAGTTCCAGGCATATGAAACCCACAACGGTGTTGCATATGACTTCATATCGGAAGATGAATATAACCAGATACTCAATGGAGGAACCAATCCGGAAGAGGCAAATGCTACTGGAGGTCGATCTGAACTGGCTCTTATGTCGTATTTTGGACGTATAAATTATTCATATCGGGACAAGTATTTATTATCTCTAAATTTCCGGGCTGACGGATCTTCCCGTTTTGCTGAAGAGAATCGTTGGGGTTATTTCCCCTCGGCCTCTGCCGCATGGGTGGTGTCGAATGAATCGTTCTTCAATGTATCTTTTCTGAATTATTTAAAACTTAGGGGCAACTGGGGGCAACTGGGAAATCAGTCAATAGGAGGTTATTATCCTGCTATTCCTGTCTTAGCTCAGAGCTATACAGCGCTGGGGCCTGGTGGTCAGGGTGATGTAACCCGCTTCCCCCAAGTGTATCAGCAATCGTTCGTAAACCGTGATCTCAGATGGGAAACAACTGTTATTTCCAATTTGGGTATAGATGCAGGACTTTTTAACAACAGGCTCAGGACAACTGTCGAGTATTTTATAAAAAACACAAAAGATATCTTAAGAACAAAGGTAATTCCAAACACTGTAGGATTGTCACCCCCTGTAGTGAATTTTGCTGAAATGCGAAATAATGGTGTCGAGTTGGAGCTTGCATGGAAAGATCGCGTTGGAAGCGACTTTAACTACAATTTTGGGTTCAATCTGACCAAATTACATAATGAAATAGTGAAACTCAGCGAAGGAGAGGACAGGAGTTTGTTTAGCTCGACTGGTTTCTATGGTACCTATTTAAATGAGGTTGGGCAACCTATGCAATCATTTTATGGATATGAATTTGATGGCATTTATCAAAACCAGGCAGAATTGGATGCACTGCCATCTTCGAGGGCATACGTAGGTTCTCTTAAGTTCAAAGACCTGAACGGGGACGGGGAGATTACAGTCGATGACAGGAAAGTACTGGGGGATGCTGTAGCAGACCTTCTTCTTGGCTTTAACTTCTCTGCTCAGTACAAGAACTTTGATTTTTCCATGTACTGGCAGGGAGATTTCGGAAGAAAACAGTATTCACCGCGGTACTTTCAGGACAATTGGGTCGAACATAATTATGTAAACATTTGGCTGGACAGGTGGACCGGTGAAGGATCAACCAATGAAATGCCGATGGTTGTATGGATGGGGACTGCAGATAATGTAATGAGCAGTTTTCAATTAGTGGATGTCTCTTATTTAAGAATGAAAACCGTTTCATTAGGATACACTTTTGATTTTAAGAAACTTGGCTCTTTACGTGCATATGTGGCCGGTGATAATTTGATTACCCTGGTATCGAAAGACTATGTTGGCTGGGATCCCGAGATGAAAGGGCCCAGGAATAATGGCCTTGCACAATTTGGTCTATGGGGTGATGTATATCCATCAGCAAAAGTATTTACAATTGGTTTAAATCTAACCTTAAAATAGAAAGCCATGAAAAAAATAAAATATTTCATTACAGGAGTCTTAATTCTGTTTTTTAGTTATGGCTGCTCAGAGGATTTTATGGAGCGCTATCCATATGGAGCCCTGTCTCCTGACAAATATTATAAAACAGCTTCAGAAGCTGAGTATGCTGTCAATTCATGTTATACACAGCTGAGGTTTCCGAATAATTTCTGGGCTTCCGGTTACCGGATTTTTGGCAATTATCTGTGTGATGATCTAAGTCAAAATTCGAGGTGGCCCGATCTTCAACAAGGAAATATCACACCTTCTGACTGGCATTTAGTAGATGGAGTATGGGTTAGAGCATATCCTGGCATAGCAAGGTGTAATACAGCGATCGAAGGAATTGAGAACATGACTGATGATATGATTGATCCTGAAGAAAAGAGTGCCCGGTTAGGAGAGGCTCGTTTCATAAGGGGTTGGTACTATTTTCGTCTGGTCAGGTTGTATGGAGATGTGCCTTTGATTCTTGCACCGGTGGATGCATCGGATGATGCATCACTATATCCGACACGAACTGCTGCAGCAGACGTTTACTCGCAAGGAATCATTCCTGATATGGAGTTTGCTGCTGCTAACTGTCCTACATCCTATGATTCTCCGGATGATGCCAACAGAATCACTTCCGGAGCTGCTAATGCTTTTCTATGCCTGGTACATTTAAACCTCGATAATTGGACAGAGGCAGAGACATTTGGGAAAGCTGTTGTCAATAGTGGTGAATACTTGTTACTGGATGATTTCGAAAAAATAAACCATGAGTTTTACGAGTTTAATAAGGAATCAATTTTTGAGATCAGCTACAACAGAACGTATATGAACTGGAATAACAGGTACTATGGTACATTAGAAGGCAATTTTGTCAGAGGAGGTATATATACTACACATTCCTTTACTTCCATGGACCTCCGTGATGCATTTACCCTGATTGACGGTTCTGATATTACAGATGATCCTATCGGAATTTACAATCCTGACGAATTTTGGAAAAACCGCGATCCCAGATTTGATTTCTCCTATTTTACACCCCTCGATACACTTGTGGATAAAAGCGGAAATACTGTCGGTTATGATATTAACTGGGTGTTTGACAAAAATGCTCTAGTTGACTTTCAGAAACATGTAATATATTACGGAGAAGATATATACAATACTGGTTTAAATATGATAGAAATGCGCTATGCTGAACATCTGTTAAACCTTGCTGAAGCGCTGATTATGCAGGATAAATTTACCGAAGCGGCGACATATATAAACCAGGTAAGGGCCAGGGCACGAAACTATGCTCTTGCTGATCCGGGAAGATATAATCCAAATGGATTGGCACCTGAGCAGGTCATGCCTGATATTACCATTTCTGACAGGGATGATGGTATGAAAAAACTGCGGTATGAGAAACGGGTTGAACTTGCTGTGGAAGACGAAAGAGGTTATGATTTGCGCCGCTGGGGAATTGAAGAACAGACCTGGGCAGCAGTGCAGGGTTTTACCTGGGATGATAAGTTTAAACTTTTGCCCATGCCACAGTCCGCGCTTGATCAAAATCCAAATTTGACTCAAAATACGGGATATTAGTATTTGAGTTGTCACTTAGGCATTTAGCCAGATCTCAGGTAAAAACGCCCTAATTCTGGGAACAAGGCGTTTTTACTTGATTTAATTCTATTTGGTATAATCCCATGATGCTCTGCATTTGAATTTTGGGTCCAGGATTCTACCCTGAGGCGAATACTTTAAATTGATCAAATTATGAAACATACATGTTTAGTTACCCGAACAAGAATATTTAGGATAATATCCCAGATCCTGATTGTTTCTACTGCGATTGTCACTAGTTCTTATAAAACACCCAAAACAAATCAGCATATCCATTGTTCCAGTGTTTTAAATTCACTGGAATATGTTGATACAGTTTATGATCCGATTGCTTCTGAGTTAAAATCATCACTTATTTGGAATGCTGGTATTAGTATTCCTGATACACTCCCTTTACGAGAGTCTTATCCGGTTTCAGTTGGTTTTCGTAAAACATTCACCTTTCCTGAAGAAGCAACATCCGCTGAATTGCACATATTCGCCGATGCCAGGTATCTTCTATGGATAAACGGGGAATATGTGAACCGTGGTCCCAACCGATTCAATCCGAAACGACCGGAATATGATAGCCATAAAATTACCAAATGGCTCAAGGCAGGCAGTAATACAATTGCCGTACTCATTCAGAGCGGGTTATCAAATTATCGGTTCATGTATCATCATGCAGGAATGACTGCTGTAATGGAAATGAAGGATAGCAAGGGAAAAGTTATTTCAAAGATAGATACTGATACTACATGGCGCAGTAGTGCATCTACCCGCTTTGGCCCTCCGGGAGCTTTATTGAGTGGAATCTCCGATAACGTTGATGAACACAGGGAAAAGGCTGATTGGCTTGTTCCGGAGTTTGATGATTCGGACTGGCAATTTGCAATTAAAACAAATGGAAGTTATTGGGGAGACTTTTCTAAACGAATGATACCATTGCTCCGCGAAACTCAGATCGAAGGTGTACAAGTTCTAAGTATCGTTCAGGATTCGGATACTTGTGAGAACATAAGTCTACTCAACAAAACTATGCCGCTAGAACTTACTGCACCAGCGACAGTGTTGATTGATATGAAACAAATGGTTCGTGCTTGGTTTGAGTTGGATTTTGAATCAGGGAGGAATTATTATGCTTCAATCGATCAAAACCGGGAATTCTTCCCGCCAACAGTCCATGCTGCTGTGATGGCTCTTCATAATGGACTCGTGCCGAAAAATCGTCGCAAAGCAGAGCGAAAGAATAGATTTTTAACTAATAATTAAATATTAAACAAAATGAAAAGCAAAGATTTAAAAATATTTTTCTTCATAATTAGCATGATAATGTTTTTTTATGGACATAATGCCTGGGCGGCAGATTATGGCTATAATTTAGGCAATGATGAAAAATGTGCGATTTGGTGGACAGAAGGGACTTATAAAGTAATGTATAACACACCGGTTCCTGAGGGTAAAACTGTTCCGATGAAGATATTTTCAGCAGCAAATGAATACGAATCTGTGCAGATAGTTTTGTCCCCTTTAATAGCCTTGCACAATTTTAAAATTAAAGCCGGAGATTTAAAATCTAAATCGGGAAACATAATTTCCATAGATGATATTACAATTCGGAAAGTTGAATATGTACATGTAACCATTCCTTCAGACGACTATTGTAAACCTGGCTGGTACCCCGAGCCATTACCGGTATTTGATACCCCCGCTGATATTCAGCCCGGTAAAAACCAACCTTTTTATATAACAGTTAAGGTTCCTGTAAATACCATTGCCGGAGAGTATGAAGGGATGATAAATTTAATTTCTGATGAATGGAGCAAGGAAATTCCTATTTCAGTAAAGGTCTGGAATTTTGCACTTCCCGAAAATGCCAGCATGAAGTCTTCTTTCGGCTTTCCTACTACAATGGATATGATTAAAGCGTATCATAATCTCGACACTGATGAAGAGATCAAGGAAGTGACAGATAAGTATTATCATATGATGAGTGAATATAAGATTGCTCCTACTGATCCTTTCAGGCTTTATCCACCGGTATTGAGTATTAAGGGACTGGAATGGTCCGGTGGGATTTTCACCAGTGATACAGTGTATTCCGGAGAAAAAGCCCTAAAGGTAGTTGACAACAATGTGGCATCTAATATGGAGGCTCGAACAAATAATCTGATTGAAGTGAATCATACAAACCCCTACATACTTACATGGAATGCCAGGACTGCCCAATCCTCACAAAAATATAGTGTACTTGTAAAATGCTTCGATGCCGAAAAGGTGGAAATGCTGTATGAAAACAGAATTGACGTTTTCACGGGAAATACCAGTTGGAATGTTGATACTCTGAAAATACGCCCGTTCCGGGAAGAGATTAAATATGTAACCATACATTTATTTCCTGTATTTCGAAACCTGCCGCTAGAAAGTAGTACACATCTGTCTACTATATTTCGGAACCTTTCGCCTGAAAGTCTTACCGGGACAGCCTGGTTTGATGAAATTCGATTAGTTGAACAGGAGAGTAAAAAGAACCTCTTGGTACAGGGAGATTTTGAGGTGAATCTGGAAGAGTTGCATATTAATATTGATTTCAAGGAATTTGATAAGGCAGGTAAAAAGTACCTGGATGAACTCGGTTTCAATGTTTTTCATTTACCGCTCGAAGGAATGCCATCGGGTACTTACTTTTCACAAAAACGAGGTATATTTTACGGATTCGCACAGGGAACTGCCGAATATAATGTTTTAATGAAGAAATACCTGTCGGCTATACAGGAACATATCGAAAACAAAGGCTGGTTAGGCAAAGAATATGTTTATTGGTTCGACGAGCCGGGTAAGAAAGATTATCCATTTGTACGCGAGGGAATGGAAATCCTCAAACAGTCGGCACCAAAACTAACCCGCTTTATTACAGAACATTCTCCGGGTCCGGAAATTATGGATATTACTGATATTGGTTGTACCGTGCTCCATCATGTTAACCCGGAAGTTATTAAAAAATATTCGAAACAAGGCAGGGAATATTGGTCGTATTTATGCGTAAACCCTAAATCGCCTTACATCAATCTTTTTATCGACAGTTATGCTGTAAACCTGAGAATGTGGCTTTGGCTTACTTATAAATATGAAATGAAAGGCATATTGGTTTGGTCGGCCATTTATTGGAATTCTATTACAGCTTCGCCCATTGGTCATTTGCAAAATCCATGGGAAGATCCAATTAGTTACCAGGTGGGATATGGTGTCCCTTTTGGAGCACAAGTGTCCTGGCGTAACGGTGTTGGCCGCTTTTTCTATCCACCTAACAGGGAGCCAAATAATAAATCTAAAAAGTATTTCGAAGGGCCTGTTCCAAGTCTGCAACTTGAGATACTACGTGATGGCATAGAAGATTACGACTATTTGGTATTGTTAGAAAAAGCGCTAAAAGAGTCAGGCGATAAAAACCAGAAATTTGTAAAAAAAGCTCAAAAATTGCTTTCACTACCCGAGAGTTTAGTGAAAAGTGCCACAGAATTTAATAAAGATCCACAAGCAATGATTCAATATAGAAATAAGATTGGAGAATTACTCGATGCTTATTATAAGTAATAAATCCCGGAAATATTATAAAAGCACTTATCAAAATCAGAAATTATGAAGATTTATACAATTTTTTCAAATTAGATATTTAAGTTCCATATATCATTCCCCAGGATTACGGGAATAAAACCGATGTCAGATGGTTAACCATTTGGGATGATGACGGTGCCGGTATCAGGATTTCCAGTGAGATCCCGTTCAACATGAGTACGCAGATCTATGATACAGACAACCTTGACAGGGCCTGGTTTACCTACCAGCTCAAGGAAGCTGAGGCGATAACTCTTAATCTTGATCCGAAAGTAAGTGGAGTGGGATGTACTGCAATTTCTGTACTAAATCAATACAGGGTTCTGCCGGAAAAGTTCGAATTTACTTTTCACTTAAAACCCTTTACAAAAGGACCAAACAATGAAAACAAATCTAAGATAAATTCACTGGGATGGACAGAAGACTGATTATACTGTATGGATTAATGACCATTGGTTTAATTGCATGCCAGAATGGCAATATAGGTGTTTCACAAAATCTTGAAAAGCTGGAGGCATATAATGTAGTATGGGACGTGCCAAGCAAAGACTATAATGGTTCCATGCCTATTGGAAACGGGGATATTGGGTTGAACGTCTGGGTTGAAGAGAATGGCGATATCTGTTTTTATATTGGAAAAACGGATTCATGGGGTGATAATGGCAGATTGTTAAAGGTTGGAAAAGTGCGGGTAAAGTGTGAACCTGCAATTGTCTCCCCGGGATCACAATTCAGACAGGAGTTGGACCTGCAGTCAGGGACCATTCGAATAAGTACAAACCGAAATATTCAAGATAAGCAGGTAGATTTCAATCTTCAATTGTGGGTTGATGCCAATCACCCGGTGATCCATCTTAGTCATGAGAGCCAGGTGCCTGTGTCTATGAGTGCAACTATTGAGACTTGGAGAAAAGAACCATTTTCTCTTCCATGGATTGGGGTTGGTGACCTGTTAAGAGAAAAGAACAAACCGGGGGAATTGCATGAACCGGTGATCGTAGAACCGGATCATATACTTAAAAAATCAGATGATTATATCGGATGGTATCACCACAATAAAAAATCAGTAGGCTTTGACCTGACTAATCAACTGCAGGGATTATCGGATTATTTTAAAGAAGATCCTATCCTTCACCGAACTTTCGGAGCGATTATTACAGGAACTAAGGCTGAAGTGAGGAATGATACTACTTTGGCGACTGCTTCAGCCAGAAGAGGTGGAGTAAATATCTACGTTCTGACCAAACATCCTTCACAGCCCGGGGAGTGGCAAAAGGAAGCAGAAAACCTTATTGCCCGGATAGATTCAATTTCTATTAAGAAAAGGAGGGAAGCACATAAAGAGTGGTGGAAAGGATTTTGGGCACGAAGCTGGATACATGCAAGAAATTCAGATAGCAGTACGCCGGCAGTAGAGCAGGATGCTTTTATTGTTTCCCGGGCGTACACCCTGCAGCGTTTTATAGATGCCTCAGCGGGAAGAGGGAATTATCCCATTAAGTTTAATGGTTCCATCTTTACTGTCCCGGCCAGCGAAAAACCGGGAGCAGCAGATTACAGAAGGTGGGGGCCTGGCTATTGGTGGCAAAATACCAGGATTCCATATCTGAGTATGTTAACGTCTGGTGATTATGATCTGATACAACCAATGCTCAGAATGTATAGTAATGAGATATATCAACTTTGCCAGTTCAGGACGCGTAAATACTTTGGATTTGAAGGAGCTTACTTTCCGGAATGTATGTATTTCTGGGGTTCTGTTTATACTGCTACTTATGGTTGGACACCTTATGAGGAACGCCCCGACAAATTACAGGAGAGTGGGTGGCATAAATGGGAGTGGGTAGCCGGCCCGGAACTGGTGTTTATGATGCTTGATTATTATGATTACACGCAAGATAAGGATTTCCTGAAAAGCAAAATAATCCCCATAGCTAATGATGTAATAGAGTTTTTTGATAATTATTATGAAGAAAACGACACAGGCAAATTGGTTATGTACCCGTCACAATCAGCAGAAACCTGGTGGGATTGTACCAATGCAATGCCTGAGCTAGCCGGTTTGCATAGTATTACCAGGCGATTGTCAGCGTTGCCCGAAAGATTGACAAATCAGGAGGACAGGAAGTATTGGAAAAAGTTTCGCAATAAACTTCCTGACATTCCTCTTCGTGAAACTCCATCAGGGAAAGCGCTTGCACCTGCAGCTAACTATGCAGATAAACGAAACGTGGAAAATCCTGAGTTGTATGCAGTATTCCCATTCAGGCTTTATGGAGTTGGTCAACCAGGGATAGAACTTGCAAAAAATGCACTGGAACATCGGTGGGATAAAGGTAATTTTGGTTGGAGACAGGATGGCCTGTTTATGACTTACCTGGGATTATCCGAACAAGCAAAAGAAAACCTGGTGTCCCGATCGAGAAATTTCGATAAAGAATCACGGTTTCCTGCTTTCTGGGGACCAAATTACGACTGGGTACCAGATCAGGATCATGGTGGGATCTTAATGAAGACTTTTCAATCGATGTTGATACAGTCCGATCCTTACTCAAAAAAGATATATCTCTTGCCTGCATGGCCCAAAGGATGGGATTGTGATTTTAAATTACATGCTCCTTATAACACAATCATTGAAGGTCATATCCGCAATGACTCAATAATTAGTCTGGTTGTTACACCTGAGCACAGAAGAGAAGATCTAATAATTCAGCATAAGTATGTCAATTGAAATACAAAATCAAAAAAATATGAAGAAAAGAATTTTAATGGTGTTTGTAGCTGTTGTTATTCAAACAAATGTGTTTTTTGCGCAGAATTCAAAGGCGAATAACTATGGTTACAGCCTTGGCAGGGATGATGTATGTTCAGTTTGGTGGGCAGAAGGACCCTATAAGATCATGCATGATGACCCGGTCCCAACTAACAAGATCGTTCCACTGCAGATATTTGCAGCAGCAAATGAATATGAATCGCTACAGTTGGTAATATTTCCTCTTGATTCTATACACAATTTCACATTAGCAATGGGTGATCTTAGATCTGAATCAGGATCAATTATACTTAATGAACATATAACTGTCAGGAAGGTAGAGTACGTAGAAGTGATCCGGCCATCGGATTATTATGGAAAACCTGGCTGGCATCCTGACCCGTTGCCTGAACTGAAAGAACCCATCAGCCTTCTGCCAGGAAGAAATCAGCCTTTCTACCTTACAATTAAGGTTCCGGCAGATGCAGATTCAGATGAATACAAAGGGGAATTATACCTGCAGGCTGATGAATGGAGCAAGGAAATTCCTATTTCAGTAAAGGTCTGGAATTTTGCACTTCCCGAAAATGCCAGCATGAAGTCTTCTTTCGGCTTTCCTACTACAATGGATATGATTAAAGCGTATCATAATCTCGACACTGATGAAGAGATCAAGGAAGTGACAGATAAGTATTATCATATGATGAGTGAATATAAGATTGCTCCTACTGATCCTTTCAGGCTTTATCCACCGGTATTGAGTATTAAGGGACTGGAATGGTCCGGTGGGATTTTCACCAGTGATACAGTGTATTCCGGAGAAAAAGCCCTAAAGGTAGTTGACAACAATGTGGCATCTAATATGGAGGCTCGAACAAATAATCTGATTGAAGTGAATCATACAAACCCCTACATACTTACATGGAATGCCAGGACTGCCCAATCCTCACAAAAATATAGTGTACTTGTAAAATGCTTCGATGCCGAAAAGGTGGAAATGCTGTATGAAAACAGAATTGACGTTTTCACGGGAAATACCAGTTGGAATGTTGATACTCTGAAAATACGCCCGTTCCGGGAAGAGATTAAATATGTAACCATACATTTATTTCCTGTATTTCGAAACCTGCCGCTAGAAAGTAGTACACATCTGTCTACTATATTTCGGAACCTTTCGCCTGAAAGTCTTACCGGGACAGCCTGGTTTGATGAAATTCGATTAGTTGAACAGGAGAGTAAAAAGAACCTCTTGGTACAGGGAGATTTTGAGGTGAATCTGGAAGAGTTGCATATTAATATTGATTTCAAGGAATTTGATAAGGCAGGTAAAAAGTACCTGGATGAACTCGGTTTCAATGTTTTTCATTTACCGCTCGAAGGGATGCCTTCAGGTACTTACTTTTCCCAGAACCAAGGTCTTCTATATGGCTTTGCCCAGGGAACAGTAGAATATGACTATTTAATGGGGAAGTACCTTTCAATTGTACAGGATCACCTTGAAACAAAAGGCTGGCTGGGCAAAGAATATGTGTATTGGTTTGATGAACCCGCAAAGGAGAATTACCCTTTTGTACGTGAGGGGATGGAAATCCTTCACCGGTCAGCACCGAAGTTGACCCGGTTCATTACAGAACACCAACCGGGGCCTGATATTATGGATATTACAGATATCAGTTGCACTGTTGTCGGAAGGTTGGACCCGGAGATTATAAAAGATCTGACAGCACAAGGCAAGGAGTTTTGGTCATATGTATGCTGTTGTCCCAAAGCACCTTATTTGACGTCTTTTATTGACCATGACGCCATTAATATGCGGATGTGGCTATGGCTATCATATAAATACCAGATGAAAGGAATCTTAGTGTGGTCGGCTGTATATTGGAATTCAATAACTGCCTCACCCAAAGGGCATCTGCAAAATCCATGGCAAGACCCAATTGTATATGAAGTAGGTTATGGCAGACCTTACGGGAAACAGGCTGTTTGGAGCAATGGAGATGGCCGTTTCTTTTATCCGCCCAACAGAAATCCTAACGACCGGTCAATTAAATACTTTAATGATCCTATACCTTCCTTGAGACTTGAAACTCTCCGTGATGGAATGGAGGATTATGAATATTTACTTCTGTTGGAAAGAGTGGCTGGTGATAGTAGTATTCAAAACAAAAAGCTTGCGAAAAAAGCCCTCCGGTTACTCTCTTTGCCTGATTCACTGGTAACCGGACAAAAAGTATACAATAAAGATCCACAAGTACTTATTCAATACAGGAATAATATTGGAAGCTTACTTCACGCCTACTATCAGGAAGATTAGAAATTACACATTACTATTAACGTATACATGAGAAAAAAGATAGAACTAAGTAAGAGAGAGGTTATCAGAATGGTGCTTGATGGCAAAAGACCCCCTTATGTGCCATGGTCCTTTAAATTCACAAAAGAACCATTTGAAATGTTAAAAAAACATTTTCGAGTCGATGATCTTGATGGGGTATTGCAAAATCACATATTATACATGGGAAGTGACAGTCGTCGCTTCGAGATCGTCGGAGAAAATCTTTATGAAGATGTATTCTGTGTGGTGTGGGACAGGTCTGTGGATAAAGACATTGGAATCCCTGTCCGTTCTTTGATTCCTGAACCTTCCATGAAGGATTATACATTCCCGGATCCGTTGGCTGAGCATCATTTTGAGAATATTGAATCACAGATTGAGAATAAACCCGACTTGTTCAGGGTATTTCCCCTGGGATTTTCTCTCTATGAGCGGGCCTGGAGCCTTCGCGGAACAGAAGATTTGTTGATGGATTTTATGCTAAACCCCGGTTTTGTACATCAATTAATGGATGCAATAACTGAGTATAATATTGCCCATATTAAGAAGGCCATGGAGTATAATATTGATGCTGTTCTTTTTGGTGATGACTGGGGACAGCAACGGGGGCTGATTATGGGATACGACACCTGGAAAGAGTTTATTTATCCTCATCTGAAAAGAATGTACCAGGCAGTTCATGATGCGGGCAAATATGTGATGATTCATTCATGTGGCGATGTAGATGAGCTTTTCGACGATTTGATAGAGATTGATGTAAACTGTTTTAATCCTTTCCAACCCGAAGTGATGGATGTGCCTGCTCTGTATAAACAATACAGGGGCAGGTTAGCTTTTCATGGAGGACTTTCAATGCAGCGAACACTTCCTTTTGGCTCAGTGGATGATGTAAAGAGGGAATCCCTGGAATTATTGGAATTAGGCAAACAAGGTGGATATATTTTTTCACCATCCCATGCTGTCGAAGGTGATACATCCCTGGAAAATATGCTGGCATTTATTGATGCAGCACAAAAACAGGCAGCGTTCATCTCCTATAAATAAGAGACGATATGGACACTGATCTAATTAGCATTGCAAACAGCTTTCAAATAGAAGGAGAGATTGACCAGGTAAAGGTGCTGGGTGAGGGATATGTGAACGATACTTACATAGTTACAACCAAAGGCAATTCGCCCTCCTATATCATGCAGCGGAAAAACAGAAGAATATTTTCTTCCATCCCCTCCATGATGGAGAACATCCGGAAAGTCTGCCTTCACATGAAAAAGAAAGTGGAAATAGCAGGTGGCGATCCTTTACGTGAAGCTATGACAGTTATTCCGTCCAATGACGGTAAACTGTATTTCCTGGATGATGAAAAGGAGTACTGGTCCGTTACACTTTTTATTGAGGATACCATTACGTATGAATCGGTAGACACGGCGGAACTGGCATACGCCGGAGGTAAAGGGATTGGCAGGTTTCAGTCGATGCTTGCAGACTTACATGAACCCCTGGTTGATATACTGCCTGGATTTCATGATATTCGTTACCGCTATAAGCAGTGGGATGAAGTACTGGCAAAAGATCCGGTGGGCAGGAAATCCGGTATTTTAAAGGAAGTTGAGTGGATTGAAAGCCGCAGAAGGGAGATGTTGGATTTCTGGCAACTTGTTGAGAATAATACCATCCCGCGACGTGTTACCCATAACGATACAAAGATCAATAATATCTTGTTTAACAAAGATGGTGAGGTGCTGTGCCTCATTGATCTGGATACGGTCTTAAACAGCACGGTTTTAAACGACTTCGGTGATGCCATGCGCTCCTATACCAACACAGGGCTGGATGATGATGAGGACCTTGATAATGTCTCCATGGACATTGAGATCTATAAAGCATTTACCCGGGGATACCTGGAAGAGACACACTCGTTTTTAAGCAGGGAGGAACTTGAATACCTTGCATTTTCGGCAAAGTACATCACCTATGAACAGGTGCTCCGGTTCCTGATGGATTACATTGATGGCGATAAATACTACAAAACCAAATATCCGGAACATAACCTTGTATTTGCCAGTGCTCAGTATAAACTATTGCTAAGCATGGAAGAGAAGTATGAGGAGATGAAAGAGATTGTACAGTGGGCAACTTTGAATATAAATGATCAATAATTATGAATAAATTAAATATCTTATTCCTGCTTTCCTTAATAAGCACTGGTTGTAGCACCCAATTTACATTTCATGTTTTTGATGCTGTTACCATCCGGGGAGAAGACAATCCCACCACACAAGTCGAGATCACATTACCTCAATGGCCCGGTGATACCTTTCATCTATGGTTACCAGAGGCGGTGGGTGAGCTGTGGCAGCAATGGGATCCGTCGGTAGCCCACCAGGATTTCATTACTACAGAAAAGGGTGGTTTGCTTTGGCTATACCAGAATAATCCTTCGGCAATCATACATTCAGAACTGATCCCGGAAAGGAATTCTCTTCTTCTTGAAACAAAGGTTACAAATCGAACACAGAATAGCTTAGCGGGAGTTTATGTCCAAAACTGCATACATTTTCCCAAAGCTCAGGATTTTATTTGCGATGATTTTTCGCATATCTATATTCGTAGCGAAGGCAAGTGGCGTTCCCTTAAATCATTATCTCCCACCTCAGGTTTTCCCCGCTATTACAGGAAGGGATTCCCAACACGTGGGAGAATTGATCCCACCGCTCAATTATTCAAAAACATTCGGCAAGGAACTTCTGTGGACCATCCCTTGATTGTTCTTGTTTCCAAGGATGGAACTAAGAGTATAGGTGTTGCCTCCGAAGATTATGAGTTCTTGTTCCACAACCAAAATAAATATCTTCATTGTATCCATAGCGAATCGGGTACCCCTCCTCCAATACCGTCTGGTGAGACTTCCATTTTCCGACAGAAAATCTATTTCATAGAAGGTGGGCTGATGGATTGTGTAACTGCATTTGAAAAGGACATCCATTATGATCCTGTTGGAAATTTTTCTTTTAAATGAATTGATTCAATATGAAACCTCGTGAAAATGATAAATCGGATTTAAAGTTGTTCTAAAACCCCAAACGAGTTCTACTTAAAAATGTAAATTAAAAACAAGCAAAAGCGATGTTAATTGTTTATCTTCAAGTCATTACACAAAGAAAGATTCACAAATAAACATCACTTTAAGGATGAAAAATACGAAGAAAAAATTAAAAGGCCAATCAAGAGTTGTGAAGTATTCATTCACAGGCAATAACATCACAAAATATTCTGGTCTCAATACAGTAGCAAAATATATGAACAAGCAAGGCATTGTAAAATCGATTAGTACCTTATTCCCAACTGAGTGGCATAGTGCGACAAAGTTTGGGGTGAACCAGATTTTGATTTCAATTGCCATGTCCTCTTTTTGTGGGATAAACCGCATCTGCAAAATAGCCTCATTTACAGGTGATGGTTTGGTTCGTGCTTTACTAAAATTGGATAAGGCAATAAACGAGAATACGATATCTGCAACATTAAAGAAGCTTGGGCAAGTTGGGGCACGCAAGCTTCAAATGTTGTTGCTGACAAAAAACGCCCGGTGGCTGGAAGAAAGTGGACTGGAAAGTATCACGTTGGATGCCGACTCAACGATTAAATCGGTCTGTGGCAACCAGCAAGGGGCAGCCAAAGGGTTTAACACGACAAAAAAAGGTGCGAAAAGCTACCATCCCCTATTGGTTTTTGTCAGCGAAATGAAACTGCTTTACCACACCTGGTTCAGGACAGGTTCGGCTTATACGGCCAACGGGATTGTTGATTTCCTTAAGGAGGTCGAAGTTAGCTTGCCGGAAAACATCGCAAAAGTATTTTTCCGGGCCGACAGCGGTTTCTTTTCAGGGAAACTATTTGATTTGCTGGAATCTTTCGATTGGGATTATCTTGTTAAAGTAAAATTGAAGAACCTTGCAGTGCTCCTTAAAAAACAAGAATGGGAAGTTATTGATAAGCAAAAAGATATCGCGATATGTGAATTTGCATACAAAGCCGGTTCATGGAAAGAGGCAAGGATACTAAAAGCAATACGTACAGTAAATGAGTATGTTGAAACAGATTTTTTCGGAGAAAGCAAAACAGTCCCTGTTTACCAATACGCTTGTTATATCAGCACCTATGAACTTGATGCAGCGGGATTGCATAAAATCTACAAACAACGTTCCACCAGCGAGACCTGGATTGAGCAGGTAAAGGGCCATGTTATGGCAGGTGCCACACTTACTGGTGACTTTTGGGCAAACGATATCCTTTGGCAGCTAAGCGTTTTTGCCTACAATATCTCAGTGATGATGCGCCAAAAGAAAGACAAGTTTAAACGGCAAGAACACCGGACATTTATTGACTGGTTTATCTCTGTACCTGCAAAAATAACAAGGAGCGGGCATCAGACTGAAATTAAAATGTATGAAAACCATTTTTATAAAGCCGATTGGCAAGAGCTTGACAGGCTCGTTATATCTGCATAAGAATTAAAGAAAGAAGAGAAATATGAATAAAATGATTAAGATGTACGGAAGAGCTACGTTCACTTAGAAGAGAAATCGAAAAAACAGGGATTTCTTTCCCGCCAGAGCAAGGGCATACTAAGTATTTATGACCGGGGTTATACTAATTTGACCGGAATTGAATAGTTCTTGCACTGTGACCGAACTATGTTCGCTATAATTTTTTCAAATTAGATATTTAAGTATAAAATAATTTACTATGACAACCCAGGCTTTCTTGCTCAATTCTATTTTTGTCACAATTATCATTTCTTCATGTACACAACACAGTTTTTATGAGGAATACAATGAAAAGCTTTTAACCTATCCATACTCGGATACAAATCCTTTTCCAGTCATCAATAATACCAATGAGATTTATCCCTATTCCCGCATTGATGGCTTTAGTCATATAGGTAAGAATAAACAGTGGAAGATAGTAAAGCTCGAGAATGAATACATTGAAGTCTATATCCTCCCGGAAAATGGCGGTAAAGTTTGGGGGGCCATTGATAAAGTAACAGGGAAAGAATTTATCTATAAAAACGATGTTGTAAAATATAGAGATGTGGCATTAAGGGGACCGTGGACTTCAGGAGGAATTGAATGGAATTCAGGCGTAATTGGCCATCATGTGGGTACAGCAGCACCTGTCAACTACACAGTATATACAGATAATGATGGCACCGCTCATTGTGTGATCGGAGGGATGGATCTTCCATCTCATATGCAATGGCGTGTTGATTTAGCCCTTCCTGCTAAGACCTCCTATTTTGAAGCAACCACAAACATATTCAATACAACCCCTTTTTATCAGCCTTATTATAGTTGGAGCAATGCAGCAGTTAAATGCGATATGAATACGCATTTTTATTTCCCGGGGAACTATTGGCTGGGACATGATGGAGTTTCTCATCCATGGCCTGTAGATGAAAACGGAATAGACCGGTCATGGTACAGAAACAATCCTGACAAGAACAATAGCTCCTATCATGTTTTAGGGAGTATTGACAACTTCTTTGTTTCCTATAACCACGATGAGGATTTTGGCACAGGGCACTGGTCTGAGAGCTTTGGCACACCTGGAAAAAAGATATGGATGTTTTCTCAGGCCAGGGTTGGAGGACTCTGGGAAGATCTCCTGACTGATACATCTGGACAATTTGCTGAATTGCAGTCGGGTAGGATGTTTAACCAGAACAGCTTTAGTAGTGCCTATACTCCATTTAAACAAACTGATTTTAGTCCCTATAATACAGATTCCTGGACAGAACGATGGTTTCCTGTCAGGGGTACAGATGGAGCTACCCGTGTTACTGAGTCTGGTACAGTTCACTTGAAGTTTGAACAAGGAGGATTGAATCTGCTGTTATCTCCTATCCGTGAGATAAATGATAAACTGGTGGTGACTGCCGATGGCAAAGAAATTGTGAAAGAAATGATTGTTCTGAAACCATCTGAATCAATTAACAAAAGAATAAATGGAATAAAAGAGAAAGATATAATAGCAATATACCTCGGAAAGGAGAAACTATTTTCTTCAAATGATAATTATATGATAAATAGGCCCACAAGGAGCAAGGGGGATGCATTGCATGATCGGTCTATTTTAGCGGGTGAACTTGAGAAGCGAAGGTCGTATCATGATGCTCTTGAGGAATACATGGAGCTTATTGAAAATGAACCGTACAATATCCATGCCTTGGAGCGGGTGGCAGAACTCTACTATCGACGGGGTGAATTTGACAAAGCCCTGTATTATACCCGGAATGTATTAGAAATCAATGCATATTCACCTGCTGCAAATTATATATACGCTAATCTATGTAAACTGCAAGGGAATTTCTCAGATGCAGAAGATGGACTCATCTGGGCTATGCGTTCAATGGAATATCGAAGTGCCTCATTGCAGCTCCTTTCAGAGATAAGACTGATGCAAGGTAATATGGAACAAGCCTGCAACTTGGCTGTAAATTCATTGGATAACCAAAAATCAAACTTATATAGCTATAAGATCCAAGCCATTGCGCAGCGAAAAATGAAGAACTATAAACATGCTGCAAACATACTGGACGTCATACTGAAGATGGATCCTCTGAACCATTTTGCCCGATTTGAAAAATTTCTTATAAAACCTAACTCTGGTAAACTGAGTGATTTCAATATTTCATTTAAAAGTGAAATGGCAAGAGAGGAATACCTTGAACTTGGCCTGTTCTATACCGGATTAGGTTTACGGGATGAGGCCATCAAAGTCCTGAAGCAGGCTCCTTTATATCCAATTACCCTTTACTGGCTTGCCTGGTTGAACAAAGAAGAGAAACAGGTTAGTCAATATTATCTGGAAATGGCCCTTGAGGCTAGTCCCGATTTTGTATTTCCTTACAGAACAGAAACGCTGATGGTACTTGATTATGCCTCTAAAGAGAGTTTTTCATGGATTACAGATTATTATTCCGCACTTATTTTATGGAATAGAGGAAGAAATGAAGAGGCACTTGATTTATTGGAAAAATGGAGTGACGAACCCACATCAGCATCCTTTTATTATACACGTGCATGCTTAAAAGGTTTGAATTCAGAACCAGCCCTTAAGGATATGGAACAAGCATTAGCTGTTGATCCGGATCAATGGAGGATCTATAGGGAACTTACATTTATTTATGGTAAGCGAAATGAAGCAGAATCTGCCCTGGCAATTTCAGAAGAAGGTCACAATAGATTTCCAGGGAATTTTGTACTTGATTTAGCTTACGCCAAATCCCTTACGAATACAGGTAAATATATTGAATCATTGGCTGTACTTAATAAAACAAATGTTCTTCCGTACGAGGGTGAAAGAGCCGCTCATAATATTTATGCATATAATTATATGATGCTGGCTTATGATGATTACTTGAAAGGAGAATATAATTCAGCTTTAGCCTATCTGGATAAATCAGAACTTTATCCTGAGAACCTGGGTAGGGGCAAACCTGTTAATCCAGACTATCGAAATCAGAATATATTAAGGATTAAAATATACAATAAAACCGGGGATAGTGATAAAGCCCGTGACGCCCGTGAAGCAATCGGGGAATATAGTAGAAAATATGGCGAAATGGAAGACGGCAATGTATTTGAACAAGAGTTTACTGATACATACGTAAACCCCTTTTAGAATTTAATTACACGTAGACAATATGAAGATTACCCACAGAGACCGTTTTTATGCAACAATAAATTATCAGCCTGTTGACAGGCCTGCTGCATGGCTTGGCTTACCGGTGCCCTCAGCAGAATCAGCGTTGTTAAAACATTTTGGGGTCAGTAGTATTGACCAATTGCGTTATGCAATTGACGACGATATTTACCCCATCGAAGTACCGTATCATTATCCACCCTCTAACCACATTGCCTGTGCCTTTAATTTTGCCAAAATCGACAATTTGGATGCCCCTGATGAACGGACACTGACAGCTCCCGGTTTTTTCGAAGATTATTCGGAAGTTACCGACGTTGATAAATTTGATTGGCCTGACCCAGCAAAATACCTTGATCGTGAAGAGTCACGAAGAAGGGTCGCTTCTGCTCCCGTTGACCGCATTAAGATGGGAATTCTTTGGAGTGCCCATTTTCAGGATGCCTGTGCCGCATTTGGAATGGAACAGGCCATGTTGGTGATGCTTGGTAACCCTGACATGTTTCGTGGGGTAATTGACCGTATTACCGATTTCTACCTGAAAGCCAACGAACTGTTTTACGAATCGACCAAAGGAATGCTCGATGCAGTTTTAATCGGGAACGATTTTGGAAGCCAGACAGGCTTGATGGTTGATGCCGGTAGTTTGCGTGAATATGTTTTTCCCGGTACAAGGAAACTGATTGAGCAGGCCAAAAGCTACGGATTGACAGTGATGCACCATTCGTGTGGTTCAATTTTCCCGATTATTCAGGACATTGCGGATCTGGGAGCTGATATCATTCATCCGATCCAGGCATTGGCCTCCCAAATGGATGCACCTAACCTGAAAGAGCATTTTACAGGAAAGGTCGCTTTTTGTGGAGGTATTGATGCCCAAAATCTACTGGTAAACGGGAAACCTGAAGAGGTGACAAAAAAGGTTGTTCTGTTGAAAGAGTTGTTTCCAAGCGGCTTGATCTTTTCGCCTAGCCACGAAGCAATTTTACCTGATATTTCGCCTGCAAACATTCAAGCCTTGTTTAATGCAATCACACAAAAATGACAACCCTTCGATTTGGACAAATCATAGGGATTAAACCTGAGCAGATTGAACGGTATAAATCCTATCATGCGGCTGTATGGCCGGAAGTATTAACTACAATCAAAGCTTGTAATATTCAAAACTATTCCATATTCCGAAAAGACAATGTCTTATTTGCCTATTTCGAGTACACAGGAGATGATTTTAAGGAAGATATGCTTAAAATGAGCAGGGACGCGAAAACAAAAGAATGGTGGGAAATTGTTAAGCCCATGCAAGAACCTGTTACCAATCGTTTACATGATGAATGGTGGGCCAATATGGAAGAGGTATTTCATTTAAACTAAACATTTTTGCAACATAATACCTGATCTTTTACACAGAACCATTGATAACACCAAACCCAATCATCGGAACAGGGCTGCACGCCATCGGCGGAATTTCTGCATCAAGTTGCTATCTGCCTAATACACAAACGCGAAAATGGTCGTGGGGAACATACTGGTTGGCCCAGGCACTGTTTGCCTGGATAATCATGCCGTTTATTTTAGGTTGGATAACCGTACCAGGGTTCTTTCAGATTCTAATCAATGCCCCGTCAAAAACTTTCTGGATAGCATTCTTGCTGGGCGGTGCGTATGGCTTTGGGGGCATGTCGTTCGGGAAAGCCATCAACTACATCGGGTACTCGCTTACCTATACCCTGGCCATAGGTATTTCAGCGGTATTAGGCACTATCTTCCCTCTAATGATTTTTAGGGACATCGGCGACTTTTTCACAAAACCCGGAGGTAGTATTGTCCTCCTGGGGATGGGACTGTCCATGCTTGGGGTAATTATTTGCGGTTGGGCCGGGTTTAAAAAAGAGAGGGACCTGAATGCTGACAAAGAGAGCAAAGGGGGCTTTAATATGATGCTTGGATTACTGCTTACTATTGTGGCAGGAGTACTTTCGGGTGTTTTTAACCTATCGCTTGAGTATGGTCAGCCGTTTGCTGACATAGCGGCGCAAAACGGGGCAGGTCATTTTGAAGGGAATGCCAAATTGATTATTTCAACTTCGGGATGTTTCGTGGTTAACTTTATTTGGTTTGTGGTGGCTGGCCTAAGAAAAGGAACATTGAAGGAATTTCTTCCACAAAAAAATGGTCTGTCGGGGAACACCATCTTTCGTAACTGGTCTTGGTCTGCTTTGACCGGATTGCTGTGGAGTTTTCAATTTTTCTTTTACGGGTTGGGGCATGTCAAAATGGGAAATTTCCAATATACAAGCTGGGTACTGCACATGTCGATGCTTATCTTCTTCAGCTATATTGTAGGTGTAATAATGAAAGAGTGGAAACAGGTTAAAATACAGACTTATATCATACTGATTATTGGCTTAATAACACTGATCGCATCGTTTTGCATTACCAGTTACGGAAGTTATATTGGAGAACAACTGATTAATAATGGTCATTAAAAACTGAAAGGGATAGTTTCTATTTAATCGATTCCCGGGATTATAACCAAATACGCTGTAAGTTCATTTTGCTATATACTGATATTACAAAATCAGGATTTTCCTTTTGCAGCAATTAAAGTATTGCTTAGTAGTGCTACCCTGGTCATTGGACCCACGCCACCTGGCACAGGTGTAATAAATGTGCATTTAGGCGCAACTTCATCAAATTTCACATCTCCCTTCAGGCGAAATCCTGATTTGGTTTCAGTTGAGGGAACTCTCGTAGTTCCTACATCTATTACTACTGCCCCCTCCTTTACCATATCAGCTTTGATGAACTCCGGTGACCCAAGGGCCGCAATTAGAATATCGGCGCTGGCACATACTTTATCCAGATCCTTTGTCCGGCTGTGGGCTACAGTTACTGTGGAGTTAATTTTCTTCTGAGACATGAGGATACTTAACGGCCTTCCAACAATATTGCTTCTACCTACTATTACACAGTTCTTCCCGGAGGTTTCAATCTGATATCGTTTAAGGAGTTCAATGATACCAAAGGGAGTGGCTGATACAAATGACGGAAGACCAATCACTGTTCGACCAACATTAACAGGGTGAAAACCGTCTACATCCTTTTTGGGATCAATTGCTTCAATGACCTTTTGTTCATCTATGTGGGCCGGAAGCGGAAGCTGGACGATAAAACCATCCACATCTTCATCTTCGTTTAGCTCATGGATTTTCCTCAAGAGTTCATCTTCTGAAACATTATCCTCGAAGCGAACCAATGAAGATTTATAGCCGACTTCTTCGCAATCTTTAATTTTATAGGCAACATAGGTCTCACTACCTCCATCATGGCCTACCAGGATAGCGGCCAGATGAGGTTGTTTATTACCGGAGTTTATTAATATTTCAACTTCGCTTTTGATCTCTTTCTTGATCTCATGTGCTGTAAGTTTTCCGTCGATAATGTTTTGCATTATTGCTCGTTTTAAGGACTTTAATCATTTGATTTTTATAATTATACTGATATAAAGATATTATTGTTCAAGTTTGAAATCTCACCCAATTCTTGCTTATACTGATGTGATTTTTGCAAATAGCGGGAGTGATGAAAAATTAATATTCAAACTCCTGTTTTGCCCAATGATTTCAAGCATTTGCAGGAGTTGTTTTTTGTGTTGTAAGATTAAGTGGTAAAAAAATCAGAAAAGTTTTAACTGCTCTTTCTTTTTTGGGTGGAATGTTCCTATGATGATAAATGGGTTTGGTGCAACTAAGTGATGAACCTTTGTTGTGCCCAGGAAGAAGTGTAAATCCTTTGTTTTGGAAAAATCATCAAAGTACTTCTTTCTCACATCTGCACATGCTTTCTGTTCATCTCCATCATACTTACGTAAACACTTCCAGAATAATTCACCTGTTTCCCAATCTTCAATCATCAACTTGCTTTTGCGTCCTTCATCATCCATAAATACGTAAGAAAACTTGAAGGGCAACTTTCTAACTACTTTTAATTTTTTCTGGCTGCTGATTTCAAACAGTTTTAATTGATCGAACTTTGCTAACTTTTTGGGTGACCATACTTTCTCTTTCTCTTCTTCGAACACAAAATCCACAACATTTGTGGGTTTGAATACCGCCAGGGATGTGCAAATAGCCCTGTCCTTTGCTTCTGTAATCAGGGTGTTTAAGTTGGTATACACCTTGTTCAGAACATATTCCCTCCGTGCATCCCAAGCGCCACCGTCAGGTTTTATAATTTCTTTCAGTTCAACAGGTGAATCAATAGAAACAGGTCGAAAACTCTCAGGTCGGAAATCACCATTGTTTTTTACAACATCAAGTTCGATCCACTGATATTTTTTGTACTGTTCTGTGTACGGCTTATTGCGGAATTGGATTGGGTAAATCCTAATCCACGAACCATCTTCGAGAAAACCTGCAGTGCACACAAGTTCATCGTATTTGGT
>JBDLIU010000031.1:0-25708 GCA_039714715.1 Bacteroidota bacterium | reverse complement strand
GAAATAAATATCAACCTCTTCATTCTGCTTTCTTTCTAATAATAATGGAGAGCGCTCCTGAATAACCAATTTGTTGATGATATTGCCCGGCAAGGTCGAGCTCAAACGAATCAAAGGAGAAGCCGGTGCCAAAAGCAGCAAAGGATTGAGAAGGACTAAATCCTGTTCTTAAAGCAATTAGGTCGTTTAATAAATATTCCAGGCCAATTTGCACCGTTGGTTTGTTTTCAATAGTCTTGGTTACCTGGGTGTCTATTCTCAGGGTTTCAGTTGGTTGGTAAGAGACGGCAATTTTAAGGAGTGAACTCAGAGGGTTATCGACTTCTCCTAACAGTTTGGAGCGGGTAAGATTGTGAAATACCAACGCCAGTTGCACCTGATCCGATAATGTAAATACACCCCCAATATCAATAGTAAAAGCTCTTTTTATACCATAGTTCCGGACATGGTATTGATGGTAATTTACTTTAATACCGGTGCGGGCAAAACCAAACTGATCAGCAAGCACAGAGCTGATTTTGATTTGGTTAAACAGTTCATCGCCATAATATATTACACCTAACCCGGCATTAAACCTGGAAAGTGGAGAAACAATAGCAAATCTTGCATCATTTAATCCAAGGTGGAGATATTGAGTATGGTACGATGCCAAAAAACTAGTTGTTTGGGCTTCCATGGCCCCCGGATTATTGAATAATCCAAACTCATCAGTAAGGACAATACCTGTTCCGGCCATTCCAAGAGCTCTTCCTCCTGTGGCAGTGGATTCTTGTCCGTAAGTTTTGCAAGCCAGCGATAAAAGCACAAGCAACTGGATGCCTGTGACAAAAAAACTATTTCGCATGACAATTAAGCTGTCAAGATATAAATTCTAATCCGCTTAACAAAGTTTGAGTGTTGTAATCACAAAAAAACTCTTTTTTTCAGTAGAAATAGATGGTATGTTTGTGTCGCATTAAAAAAATGAAAAACAAACTCGCTGAAATAAAAGCACCTATTGCCCGTGAGGTGGATGAATTTGAGAAGAAGTTCCGGGCTTCAATGAAGAGCAATGTGCTCCTGCTTGACAAGATCATGAGTTATATTGTTAAGCGCAAGGGAAAGCAAATGCGACCCATGTTTGTTTTTCTGTCGGCCGGCACCGTTGGTGAAATAAGTGAATCAAGCTTTCGTGGTGCTTCATTAATTGAACTCCTCCATACGGCCACGTTGGTCCATGATGATGTGGTTGATGATGCTAACTATAGAAGAGGATTTTTCTCAATCAATGCCTTGTGGAAAAATAAAATAGCAGTGCTTGTAGGTGATTATCTTTATTCCAGGGGGCTGTTACTCTCGGTGGAGCACGGTGAATACGATATGCTTAGGATTGTATCAAGAGCAGTTAAGGATATGAGTGAAGGAGAGCTGCTGCAGATGGAAAAGGCAAGGAGGCTTGATATTACCGAGGAGGTGTATTATGAAATTGTAAGACAAAAGACAGCCTCGTTAATTGCTTCTTGCTGTGCAACGGGTGCCAGTTCTGCTAGTGCTGATCCGGAAACTATTGAAAGAATGAGGCAGTTTGGCGAAAAGGTTGGGATGGCGTTCCAGATTAAGGATGACCTGTTTGATTATGGCACAAAGGAGATAGGTAAACCGTTAGGGATAGATATTAAAGAAAAGAAACTAACCCTGCCGCTAATTTATGCACTTCAAAATGCCGGTTGGGGAGATAAAAGAAAAATTATCAATATCGTAAAAAATAAAAGCCACAAATCTAATAAGGTAAAAGAGGTTATCGATTTCGTGAAGGCTTCTGGAGGTATAGAATATGCCAAGCAGGTGATGGAACGATTCACAAATGAAGCCCTCGATATGTTACAGTCATTTCCGGATTCTGAGTATAAAAATTCCCTTGCTGAACTTGTTTCTTTTACCATTTCACGCGAAAAATAGGATATTCTCCCACTTTTTACCACTCAATTTTATGTGTTTAATAGCATTTATCAGTACTTAATGAGCCTGTCTCATATGATTTCAGTGTGTTCTTCATGAAAAAATGTAAAAAAGTGGGAGAAAGTGGGGTAAAATGGTTGAAAATGTCAAATATTTCCTTAAGTTTGCTTATTAACAAAGCTTTTAAGGGGAATAAATGGCTTTTTTTACAAGTGAATATCGAGCGAAACTAGATGCCAAAGGCAGATTGGTATTGCCTGCAAAAATGAAGGCAAACCTGCCGGAAGCTCCTTCACTTGAGCTCTTCATGCGCGAAGGATTTGAGCCATGTCTGGAACTATACCCCTTAGTCGAATACAAGAAGATATATTCGAAGATTGCCGGCCTGAATGAGTTTAACGCTGAATACAGGAAACTGCAGCGTAATTTTTTCAGAGGCAGTGCCACTGTTGAGCTGGATAGCGCAGGAAGAATGCTGATACCCAAAAGCATGCTGCAATATGCCGGGCTCAATAAAGAAGTTGTGGTAGTAGGAATGGGGAACAGGATGGAGATATGGAATCCGGAAGATTATGAGAAGTTTCTTATTCAAGACCCACAGGAATTGTCAGAGTTAGCAGAGAAACATCTGACGGGTCATGAATAATGCGCTGATGAAGGAGTACCACCAACCTGTTATGCTCCGAGAATGCCTGGAGGCATTGAATATCAAACCTGACGGCATCTATATCGACCTTACTTTTGGAGGTGGGGGACATGCTGAGGCTATCCTTGCTCAACTCACAACGGGTAAACTTATTGCTTTTGATCAGGATGCTGATGCAAAAGCCAATGCAGCTGTTCTGGATAGTGATAAACTGATTTTTGTTCCTGCTAATTTCAGGTATTTCAGCAAATACCTTCGGATGTATAAAATCACTAAAGTTGATGGTATCCTTGCAGATCTTGGCGTTTCATCTCACCAGATAGATGCGCCTGAGAGGGGATTCTCCACTCGATTTGATGGCCCTCTGGATATGCGCATGGACCAGCAAGGCAATGTGAAGGCTTCGGATGTTATAAACGATTACTCAGAAAACGATTTGATAAGGGTGTTAAGTCAATATGGTGAAATCCGGAATGCAAGAACACTAACAAGCGCAATCCTGTCTTTCCGGAACAATAAAAATATTCAAACTTCCGGTGAGCTAAAGGAAATTGTAACCCCTCTGGCCAGGCGAGGAAAAGAAAACAAATATCTGGCACAAGTTTACCAGGCACTCAGGATAGAAGTAAACGGTGAGATGAATGCTTTGAAGGAGATGTTGGAACAGACTTCTGAGGTTCTGGCTCCGGGCGGTCGATTGGTAGTGATGAGCTATCACTCCCTGGAGGATCGCCAGGTGAAATATTATATCAACACCGGAAATTTCAAGGGAGAGCAGGAAAAGGATTTTTATGGAAACCTGATCAGGCCTTTGCAGCCGGTAAATCGCAAGCCAATGACAGCTTCTATAGAAGAATTGGCAGCTAACAACAGGGCAAGAAGTGCAAAACTAAGAATAGCAGAAAAGTGAGTTATGGCAAATAATACATTCAAAATAAACCCACAGAAAAAGGAAAGCCTGTTTTCGAAATTAGAAAGAACACTCAATCTGGGTAACTTATTCGAGAACGGTCTTCCTATTAAGTATTTGCCCAATATTGGTTTTGTAACCATGCTGATCATTATCTACATAGGTTATAACCATAATGCTGAAAAAACAAATAGAGAAATTAATAAGCTGGAAAGGGAAGTTGAAAACCTGAGAGCTGATTATACCACCCTTAAATCGGATTACATGTATTCACGTCTTCAGTCAGAAGTGGCTAAAAGAGTAGCCGATATGGGTCTTGTTGAAAGTAAAGTTCCACCGCAAAAAATTGTTATAGAAGAAATTGAACATTAAGAACTCCATATTATTCCGGGTAAGGTTATCCTTTATCATCGTAGTGCTGATGGCACTGGCAATTATTGTCAAGATGGGGATAATTCAATTTGCTGAAGGAGAGAAATGGAATGAACTGGCTGCTCAAATGCGACTTCAATATCGAGAAGTAGAGGCAACCAGGGGGAATATTTTATCGGATAATGGAAGTTTGCTGGCAACATCAATACCTTTTTATAGATTAGCGCTCGATCCTTCACGACCATCCAGGGAACTTTTGGCTGAAGAGCTGGATTCTTTGGCAATGTTACTTTCCCGGTTTTACGGTGATGCTTCTGTACCGAGCTACAAGCGCAAAATAATTGATGCCAGGAAATCGGGCAAGCGATATATAATGATTAACCGCCAGCTGATTGATTACCAGGACAAAAAAATGATGTCTGACTGGCCCCTGTTAAGGCATGGCAGGATGGATGCCGGAGTGTTATTTGAAAAAGTTGATAAGCGATTCAGACCTTTTAATTACCTGGCACAGCGAACAGTAGGGTTTATTAATGAGAATAACAATGGGGCAGGCCTCGAGTACTCCTTTAATGAAAGCCTGGCAGGTAAGCCGGGAAAGGCCTTGTTCAGGAAGACGCTTGGAGATTGGAAACCGGTACCGGATGCATCAGAAGTTAGACCGGTTGATGGGTATGACCTTGAAACTACAATAGATATCAACCTGCAGGATGTTGCAGGATCTGCTCTGTTGAGAGCGTTGGAGAGTCATAATGCAGATTATGGAACTGTGGTAGTAATGGAAGTGAAAACGGGTCAGATTAAAGCAATGTCTAACCTGGGGAAACTCAAGAGTGGCAAATACGGTGAAAAATATAACTACGCGGTGGGTAGCCATGGCCTCAGGGAGCCGGGATCTACATTCAAGCTAATGACCATGATGGCATTACTGGAAGAAACCAATCTTCAACTGAGTGATACAATTGATACAGGAGATGGAAGCCATACCTTCTATAAGAGTACTATTAAAGACCATGAAAAAGGTGGTTATGGTAAGATAACTGTCGAAGAGGCTTTTGAGGTGTCATCCAATATTGCGATGGCCAAACTTGCAGACCAGTATTTTGGAACAAAACCTCAAATGTTTTATAACCAGATAGAGAAGGTCGGGCTGACAAGACCAATTGGATTTCAAATAGCAGGAGAGGGCCAGCCAAAAGTAAGCAAGCCGGAAGAATGGAGTGGATTATCATTGCCATGGATGGCGCATGGGTATGGTCTGGAACTTACACCACTGCATACACTTAACTTCTTTAATGCCGTGGCTAATGATGGTGTTATGATGAGACCTTATATCGTACAGCGTGTAAAAAGAGCAGATAAGGTTATTGAGGAATTTGGTCCTACCGTGATGAACAATGCGATTTGTTCAATGACAACCATTGCAAAATTACAAATGCTTCTGGAGGGCGTTGTGGAATCGGGAACAGCAAAGAATATCAACAACACACAGTATAAAATTGCTGGCAAAACTGGCACTGCTGTAACACTGAAAAATGGTCGTTATCAAAAAGCATACATGACCTCGTTTGCTGGCTATTTCCCTGCTAATAATCCTGAATATAGTTGTATCGTGGTGATTGAGAATCCAAAGGGGTTTTGGCAGTATGGCAGCTCGGTTGCAGCACCGGTGTTTAAAGAAATTGCCGATAAAATGTACGTAGAGGATATCGAGATGCATTTAGCACTTGATGATAATTATAATCCTGAATATGGTGTATTCCCATTGATCAGGGCAGGATATAAGCCAGATCTCCAGCTAATCTGTAATAACCTGGGTGTTTCAAATCATTCTGATGGTCAGGTTGAATGGGCTAAAACAAGGATTAATGATAATTCTGTTGAATGGAAAGATAATAAGGTGAAACCGGGTGTAACACCAGATGTTATAGGTATGACTTTGAGAGACGCACTTTATGTATTGGAAAGTTGCGGATACAGGGTTAGGATGTCAGGTGAAGGGCGTGTGAAGAAACAATCAATAATGCCCGGGAGAAAAATAAATAAAGGCGATAAAATAACTATCGAGCTAGGATGACAAAATTGCTAAACAATATTCTATATAATGTACCGCTGCAGGCTGTGGCAGGTAAAACCGATATAGAGGTTGGTAATCTTGTTTTCGACTCAAGAAAAGTTGAGCAGGACGATGTATTTATAGCAATTAATGGTACCGCAGCTGATGGACATGATTATATAAAAGATGCAGAGAACCTGGGGGCCATAACTATTATTTGTGAGAGATTGCCTGAAGAACTCACGCAAGGTATTACCTATGTTGAGGTTGCCAGCACAGGGCAGGCCCTGGGTATAATGGCTTCGAATTATTATGGTAATCCATCAACAAAGATAAAATTGGCAGGAATTACCGGCACAAATGGTAAGACCTCCGTAGCCACACATCTTTATAAATTGTTTCAGTCAGCAGGCTATAGCTGTGGCTTGATTTCCACAATAAACTACATGATAGGTGATAAGGAGTTACCCTCAACACACACAACACCGGATGCACTCCAGATAAACAAAATGCTGGCTGAAATGGTAGAAGAGGGTTGTTCCTATTGTTTTATGGAGGTAAGTTCTCATGCACTTATACAGCACCGAATTGCAGGTCTGGAATTTGCCGGAGCCGTGTTTACTAATATATCGCATGATCATCTCGATTACCATTTAACCTTCGATGCTTACATCGAAGCGAAGAAAACATTGTTTGATGCGCTGCCTAAAACTGCATTTGCATTGGTTAATACCGATGATAAGAGAGGAAAGGTGATGCTTCAGAACACCAGGGCATCGAAGCATTTTTATGCACTTAAGTCTGCTGCTGAGTTTAAAGCAAAGATCATTTCAAACAACCTGGATGGGCTGGAGCTGGATATTGATGGTTTACAGGTATGGTTCAGAGTGTTTGGTAGTTTTAACGCTTATAATCTGCTGGCCGTTTATGGTGCTGCTCAGCTACTTGGTATGGATGCTTCTGAAGCACTTACGCTCATGTCGAATCTTCTTGCTGCACCGGGCAGACTCGAGAGAGTGTCTAATGACCTGGGATTGATTGCCCTGGTTGATTACGCTCATACACCGGATGCACTTTCTAAGGTGCTGGAAACTATTACGGAATTCAGAAGTGGTAATGAACAAATAATTACTGTTTTCGGATGTGGCGGTGACAGGGATAAAGATAAGCGTCCTTTGATGTCGTCTGCAGCTTGCAGGTTTAGTGAGAAAGTTATTATGACGTCAGATAATCCACGAAACGAAGATCCTGAAAAGATACTGGATGATATGATGACCGGTGTAAATGCCAGTGATAAGAGAAAGGTGCTTAGAATGACCAACAGGGAAGAAGCGATAAAGTCTGCCTGTATGATGGCTAATAAGAATGATATTATTCTGGTAGCCGGTAAAGGACATGAAGATTACCAGGAGATTAAAGGAGAGCGACTTCCTTTTGATGACAGAGAGGTGCTAAACAGAATGTTAACCTTAATAAAGAACTGAAATGCTCTATACACTGTTTGATTATTTAAGAAGTGAATATGACCTGGCAGGAGCGGGGCTTTTTCAGTATATATCATTCAGGGCAGGAATGGCTACATTGCTTTCTCTGATCATAACCGTTGCATTTGGTAAAAGGTTGATTGGTTATCTGCAGCGTAAACAAATCGGTGAGGCTATTCGTGACTTAGGATTGGAAGGGCAGAAAGAAAAGGCCGGAACACCCACAATGGGAGGCATCATTATTATTTTGGGCATAGTGTTGCCAACAATCTTTTTTGCCAGGCTCGATAACGTTTACATCATTCTGTTGCTTGTATCTACACTCTGGATGGGCATAATCGGATTTGCTGATGATTATATTAAGGTTTTCAGGAAGAATAAGGAAGGACTGAGAGGGAGATTTAAGGTCGTAGGCCAGGTAGGGCTCGGTTTGATCGTAGGATTAACACTATTTTTTAATGATGAGGTGGTAGTACGAGAGTTTGAACGGGATGCTCCGGTTCAGGAAATACTGGTTGATGATCATGCACCTTATCAGGATGTTAAATCAACAAAAACAACCATACCTTTTGTTAAAGGGAATGAGGCTGACTATTCAAGACTCACTCCATTCGATAGTAAGTATACATGGATAGTTTACGTGTTAATAGCCACATTTATCATCACAGCAGTATCGAATGGTGCCAATATTACAGATGGTATCGATGGCCTGGCAGCAGGAACAACAGCAATTAGTGCACTTACACTGGGCATCCTGGCATATGTGTCAGGTAGGGTCGATTTCACTAATTACCTCAATATTATGTACATCCCGAACTCGGGAGAGCTATTAATATTTAGTACAGCTTTGGTAGGAGCTACAGTAGGCTTCCTGTGGTTTAACTCATACCCTGCACAGGTGTTTATGGGAGATACAGGCAGCTTATCACTGGGAGCAATCATTGCTGTGCTTGCACTGGTAATCAGAAAGGAATTACTTCTTCCTTTCCTGGGAGGGATATTCCTGATGGAGAACTTATCTGTGATGATTCAGGTAGCCTGGTTTAAATATACCAAGAAAAGATATGGTGTGGGAAGAAGAGTTTTTCTCATGTCACCACTGCATCATCATTATCAAAAACAAGGACTAGCTGAGCCAAAGATCGTAACACGTTTTTGGATTGTAGGGATACTCCTTGCCATTGTCACATTAGCCACATTGAAAATTAGATAATGACGACAAAAATTAAAATATGGGCCGATGCAAATATCCAGGGAGACCAGGTGATTTGGGGTATTGTATTTCTTCTGGCGCTGATGAGTGTATTTGTAGTGTATAGCGCTACAGGCGCTCTCGCTTATAGAAATATGGAGAGTATTGAGTACTACCTGTTTAAGCACATGTCACTTATTGGATTAAGCTTGTTTGCGATGTGGGTGGCTCATAAAATCGATTATCGTTATTATTCTAAACTGTCTAAAGTAGGATTATGGTTATCAATTCCACTACTATTATATGCATGGAAAGCAGGAGTAACCTTAAATGATGCTTCAAGATGGATTACCATCCCAATAATCAACCAGGTTTTCCAGCCATCCGATTTGGCAAAGCTTTCATTAATAGCAGCAATGGCATCAATGTTGTCGAAAAGGCAGCAGAACATTGGAGACTTTAAAGATGTGGTAATTCCTATGGTGCTTTGGAGTGGCGTAATCTGTGGTCTTATTGCCATGGCCGACCTGTCATCTGCCATTCTTCTTTTTGCCACAGCCATGTTACTCATGTTTATAGGCAGGGTACCTGTTAAATATCTGGCAATGCTTGTAGTGGTAGGAGTAGCTGCGGGAGCAATTGCATTATCAGTAGGACAGCGTGGTGAAACAGCAAAAAACAGGGTTCAAAGTTTTTTCAATGAAACAGAATTGCCATTTCAGGCCGAACAGTCACGTATAGCCATTGCTTCAGGTGGTGTTTTGGGTAAAGGGCCCGGGAAAAGCGATCAGAGAAACATTTTACCTCACCCTTATTCAGATTTTGTATATGCCATTATCATTGAAGAGTATGGAATGATAGGTGGTGTCGTAATATTATTACTCTACCTGGGATTACTCTATCGTGGCATGAAAGCAGTTGCTAAAAGCGACCGGGCCTTTGGAGGCTTATTGTCAGCAGGATTGTCATTTGCGCTGGTAGTGCAGGCCATGGTCAACATGGCAGTAGTAGTGGGTTTAGGACCTATTACTGGTTTGCCTTTACCATTTCTCAGTATGGGAGGTACGTCCTTGTTATTTACAGGAATTTCCCTGGGAATAATAATAAGTGTTAGCAGGGGTGATGTGGACAGGGAATGGAATTCTATGTCAGGAGAAGTGAAAAATGTAATGAAAGCAGCATAAGACTATCGAAAATAAAAAACCATATCGAATTATATTAAGTGGCGGTGGCACCGGAGGACATATCTTCCCTGCTGTTGCTGTAGCTAATTATATTAAAGAACATTATCCTGATGCCGAGATACTATTTGTAGGTGCTAAAGGCAGGATGGAGATGAAACGAATACCTGAAGCAGGATACAAGATTATTGGTCTTAATATTTCAGGACTACAAAGACGCCTAACGCTGGAGAACCTTCTATTCCCCTTGAAAGTTATCTCCAGCTACCTGGCGTCATTAAAGATAATAAAAGATTTCGAACCTGATGTTGTGGTTGGTTTTGGAGGTTATGCCAGCAGTCCTATTACCATGGCAGCAGCAAGGAAAAAGGTGCCCATCCTGCTGCAGGAGCAAAATTCATATGCAGGACTGGCCAATAAAACTGTGGCTAAACGTGCCAGCATGATCTGCGTTGCCTATGAGCAAATGGAGAAATTCTTTGAAGCTGATAAAATAGTGATTACAGGGAATCCGGTACGTGATAGTATCGCCAGAAATGCGGTGGAAAAGACAGTGGCAATGTCTGATTTTAACCTGAACAGTGATAAAAAAACCATACTCGTTATTGGTGGAAGTTTAGGGGCCAGAACTTTAAATGAAAGTATTGTTCAGAATCTGCAAAAACTTAAGGATGCTTCTGTGAATGTAATATGGCAGACCGGTAGCTTTTACTACCAGGAAATGCTGGAGCGCTCTGATCTGCAGGAAAATGATTTGATAAAACCGGTTGAGTTTATTTCAAATATGGAGGCTGCTTATGCTGCTGCAGATATTGTGATATCCAGGGCCGGAGCGCTGTCAGTTTCAGAACTGTGCATTGCAGGAAAGCCTGTGGTATTCGTGCCTTCTCCCAATGTGGCAGAAGATCACCAGACCAAAAATGCCATGGCGTTGGTTAATAAGCAAGCAGCAGATATTGTACCCGATAAAGAGGCAACAGAAACGCTTGTTGATAAGGCTTTGGAAATGTTGGATAATACTGATCGTATGGACGAGCTTTCTAAAAATATTAAAGCAATGGCATTGCCAAACGCAACTGCAGACATTGCCAATAAAGTAATTGAATTGATTAAATAGAGATAATGAAATGAATATAAAATCTACCTTGTTTACAGTATTCGGATTAGCAGCAATTATGCTATTAATAGGTTTTGCCAATGTGGGTAACGACCGAAGAACATGTAATAAGGTGATTGTTAGCCTTGAGAATGATTTGAACAATCATTTTCTTGATAATAATGATGTGATTAGTTTGTTAACTAATGGCCATTCCGAAGTAATTGAGGGACAGCATTACTCAAAGATTAATGTCAGGACACTCGAGAAACGCATTGTGGCAAACAGTTATGTTAGCAGAGCTGAGGTATTTCATGATTTAAAAGGTAACCTGATAGTTAATGTCGATTTGAGAAGACCGGTAGCAAGGCTGGTTCAGTATAATGGCCCGGATGCGTATCTGGATGAAGAAGGGAGTGTTCTGCCAACTTCAGAGAAGTTTTCTTCGAGGGTTATGTTAATATCCGGACTGTCAATTTCAAATCTTAATACCGATGAAGAAGAGGGCAAGAACAAGTTGAACAGCTTAATGAATTTGGTCAACTATATAGTGGTTGATGAGTTTTGGAATGCTCAGATTGCCCAGATTAAGATATTAGAAAATGGAGAAGTCATACTGCTGCCACAGGTTACGAAGCAGTATATTGAATTTGGCGGGTTGAACAATATTGAGGATAAATTCAAAAGGCTAGAGATTTTCTATACAGATATTTTACCTCGCAAGGGATGGAATTCCTACAAGAGGGTTAATGTGAAATTTAAAGAACAAATAATTTGTGAATAATCCCCCAAATAAAGAATTATGGAAACTGATAAAATTGTAGTAGGACTCGACATAGGCACAACAAAGATTTGTGCTGTTGCCGGCCGTAAGAATGAGTTCGGAAAACTGGAAATCCTCGGAATGGGTAAGGCTGTTTCTGATGGCGTTATCCGTGGTATTGTTACGAATATTGACAAAACAATCAGTGCCATCAGACGTGCTATTGATGACGCTGAGGAGCAGTCTACCATTGATATACAGGTGGTAAATGTGGGTATTGCCGGTCAGCATATTCGAAGCAGTATTCAATCCAATAGTATTATCAGAAATTCAAAAGAGGAAGAAATTACAGTTGAAGATATCAAGCGTCTGACCAATGAGATGTACAACCTCGTCTTCCCTCCGGGTACTGATATAATCCATGTGATGCCACAGGACTATATGGTGGACAAAGAAACAGGGATAAAAGACCCAGTGGGGATGTCAGGTAATAAGATTGAAGCCGATTTTCATGTAATTACGGCACAGACAAATGCTATCAATAACATTAATAAATGTGTTACACGCTCTGAACTGGAAATTGAAAACCTGATTCTGGAACCTCTTGCATCGAGCTTATCAGTGCTTAGTGATGAAGAAAAGGAAGCAGGAGTTTGCCTTGTGGATATTGGGGGTGGTACCACTGATGTGGCTATTTTCCACGAGAGTATTATCAGGCACACGGCCGTTATTCCATTTGGAGGTAATATAATCACTGCTGATATAAAGCAGGGCTGCATGGTAATGAACCACCAGGCAGAATCACTAAAGACCAAGTTTGGCAAAGCTATTACTGAAGAGGCCAGCCCTAACGAAATAGTTTCTATACCCGGCTTACGTAACAGGCCACCAAAAGAAATTTCTGTGAAAAACCTGTCAAGTATTATAGAGGCAAGGATGGAAGAAATTATTGAGCTTGTTCATGCAGAGATTATCACCAGTGGTTATGATGGCAGGCTGGCAGGTGGTATAGTGCTAACCGGTGGTGGAGCCATGTTGGGTTCAAGCCAGCAGCTGGTTGAATATATGACCGGCATGGATGTTCGTATTGGTTATCCAAATGAACATCTGGGCAAAAGCTCTTCTGAGCTGAAATCACCAATGTATGCCACAGCGATAGGGTTAGTTTTATCCGGATTTATGTCACTGGATGAAAGGCAGGATCGTTATAACGCGGCAAAACCTGAAGATCGAAAAAGGAAAAAAGATTTCGGAAATCTATTTGATGAGATCCTGAAGAAAACGAAGGGTATTCTGATAGATGATATCGAAGGAAAAGATTATAAATAAAAGTTGTATTCACTAAAATCTATATATTATGTCTGACACGTATAGTTTCGAATTACCCCAGCACCATAAATCAATAATAAAGGTGATTGGAGTTGGTGGTGGCGGTAGTAATGCCGTAAACCACATGTTTAACCTGGGAATTAAGGACGTTGAATTTGTATCCTGCAATACTGATGCGCAAGCGTTAAAAAGCAGCCCTGTTCCTCATAAACTGCAAATAGGTATCAACATTACCGAAGGGCTTGGTGCAGGAGCCAACCCGGATGTTGGTAGGGAAGCTGCAGTAGAAAGCAAAGATGATATCAGGGAGCTGTTGGGGGACAGCACCAAAATGCTTTTTATAACCGCTGGAATGGGTGGCGGCACTGGTACAGGTGCAGCACCGGTTATTGCTAAAATTGCCAAGGAAATGGATATCCTTACCGTAGGTATTGTAACGGTTCCCTTTGCTTTTGAAGGCAAAAAGAAACAACAACTGGCCCAAAAAGGTGTTGATGAGCTTCGTGAAAGCTGCGATACCGTTTTGGTTATCCTGAATGATAAACTGAGGGAAATTTATGGTAACCTTCCTATCAGTGATGCTTTCAGTAAGGCCGATAATGTACTTACAACAGCAGCAAAAGGAATTGCAGAAATCATTACCGTACCAGGTTATGTAAATGTTGATTTCCAGGATGTTCGCACTGTAATGATGGGAGCAGGAGCTGCCGTAATGGGCTCTGCAACTATGGAAGGTGAAGGCCGCGCAAGACGTGCTGCTGAAGCTGCCCTGGTATCGCCATTATTGAATAACCGTGAAGTACATGGTGCTCAAAAGATTCTTCTGTCTATTATTTCCGGTGAACAGGCCGAACTTCAAATGGATGAACTTACCGACATTACCGAATACATCCAGGAGATGGCCGGTGATGAGGCTGAGGTTATTTTCGGTCATGGTGTTGATCCTGATTTAGGGGAGAATATTAGAGTAACATTGATAGCAACAGGATTTGATGCTGATGATGTTTACGCCAAACCGAAAAGTAACTCAGAACCTGAGAAAAAGGTAATAGATCTGAATGACCCTATGCCGGATGAACCAGTAAGGTTGGCTGATGAGTTTGAAAGCTCGTTAGAGCCGGTATTAAAAGATATTGAAAGGGAATCGGAATCAGAACCATCACCTATGGAAGAAGACTATGAGCGTTCTTTTGAAGATGGTTATGAGTTTATGGTGCCTCCTAAAAGGGAGGAACCGGCATCTGTTGAGGATGAATTGCTTCCGGATTATGGATTATTAGCTCCTGAGGTAAAATCGAAAAAGGAGAGGTTGGAAATGAAACGTAAAGAACGGATTGAAAAATTATCCAGTTCTGAACGAAGAGGGCTACAGCCGGAGGATGTTAAAAACAAGCTTGATGAACCAGCTTACACCCGTAAAAAGGTAAGGTTCGATGATGTTCCTCATTCTTCGGAAAGAAATTTTTCCAGGTTAAGCCTTAATGATGATAACCAGATTTTAGGGAATAATAAATATCTGCATGATAATGTAGATTAAAAAAAGACCAGAGTATCAGCATTAATAGCTGTATACTCATCATGATATTGATCGGCATGGCATATACGGTGTACGTGCCGACCAACTCGGGGGATTGGGTTTTATACCCAACATTGTATTGCCCTGGTAGTGATTAGTCAGACAATCTACTGCCGGGCAATACTTTTTTATAGCCTATTAGGTGAAGTAAACCACAATGAAATTTTCTTTGTCATGCTGAATCAAGGCGATAAGCATTGATGAAGCATCTTTACCCCAAAGAAATATTACTCTTCCATCATCGTCTCAGCATGGATACTGATGAGCACCTAAAAGTTCTTCTTTATTTCCTCTGCAATAGCAGCAAGCTCATCTTGCGTAAGCTGTAGTTTTGGTCTGCTGAAATTCATATCATCCATTGTATTGATAGGAATAAGATGAATATGAGCATGAGGCACTTCCAATCCAATAACAGTAACACCAATTCGGTCACAATCTACGGTAGCTTCGATTGCTTTAGCTACTTTCTTTGCAAACAGGTTAATTTTTGTAAGCTGATCATCATTTAGATCATAAATATAGTCTGTCTCCTGTTTTGGGATTACTAAACTATGTCCCATTACCAGGGGATTGATATCCAGGAAGGCAAGATGGTCGTCATCTTCAGCTACAATATGAGCCGGGATTTCCCGGTTAACGATTTTGGTGAAAATTGAAGCCATTGGTCTATATGCTTATGTCTAAAATTTCGAAGGTCATTACACCACCTGGTGTGGTAATTTTAGCTTTCTCACCTACCTTTTTGCCTAAAAGACCTTTTCCAATAGGTGACTTAACAGAAATTTTTCCTGCTTTTAAATCAGCTTCTTTTTCTGCAACTAAGGTGTAGGCTACAGTGGCACCCATCTTAAGGTTTTTGATTTTAACTTTTGATAGAATTGAAACCTTGCTGGTATCAATGGATGATTCATCAATTACTCTTGCATTGCCAACAACCTGTTTAAGCTTGGCAATCTTAGCTTCCATATGCCCCTGAGCATCTTTGGCAGCATCATACTCTGCATTTTCACTTAAGTCACCTTTGTCCCTGGCTTCGGCAATTTGCCTGGCCATATCAGCCCTTCCTTTGCTTTCTAATTCATTTAATTCATCCTTGAGCCTTTGTAGCCCCACTGCGGTATAATACTCTAATTCACTCATCTCCTTAAAAACGAAATAACGGCCTCTAATAAAAAGAAACCGTTATTACTTTATAGTTAATACTTTTATAATTCTTCTTTCGCTATGATTTGTTTTTGCTTCATTGCTAATTACATGGCAAAATTAATAGAATTCTTAATAAAACAAGTGGTTGTAGTCTAACTAACCAATAAGATCAGGAATTTCTTTTTCAAGGATTTTATAAATATCATCGTCAAACTCTGCCAGATAGAGTGATTTTGCCTTCGATAATTGTTCCAGGGTGAGACCTTCAGACCCTTTCAAATTGGCTTTATACAAGTTGGCATCTTCAAAATTCGCTTCCGCCAGAGCACAATTACTGAAGTTGGCTTCCATCAGGTATGCATTCTTGAAATTGGTTTTTATCAGAAAGGCGCCTTCAAAGTCTGCTTTAATTAAAAAAGCATCTTTAAAATTAGCCCCACTTGCATAGGTTCCCCTTAAATCACTATGGTTGAGGTTGGTATTTTCAAAATTAGTTTGGTTGAGCCTTGCTTCCTTAAGGTTGGCTTCTATCATTACTGCTGTATTGACATTGGCAGTATTAAGATTAGCCCCCTCCAGGTTAACCTTTGAAAGATTTGTTTTTGTTAAATAGGTGCCCACAAGGTCTATCTTGCTTACTTTATGTCGGTTAAGACGTTTTATATTACCCACATTCCGGAAAGCGGCCTCTTCAGATTCCCACAAACGGAAATCATCAATTTCATCTAAATATTGATGTATACGCTGCTTGATTTCTCCTTGCTCTCGAAGCCAATAAATTAAAATACCAATAACCACAATATCGAATATCATTCCATGTGCCTCAATCAGTACCTGGACGTACATTTCATCAAATCGCTTCAGATAAAATGGAAGGCTCAACCCAAGTACAATTATTGAAACAAAGACCAAAACGGTAGTGGCACTCCTTATGGGGTGTTCAATAATACGTGAATATATCTGCTGGAACCTGTTCATAAAAAAATGGAAAACTAAATTAGCTAACTTATTTCAATTTATTGTACTGATCTAAGAATTCACTTATTTTATCTGCTATAACTTTGTTGATTTTCGCATAGCTTTCAAACGTCCAGCCTGCAATATGAGGTGTGAATAAAACACTGCCTGTATCTTTCAATTCTTCTAACAGTTTTACCTGATTATGGCTCAAATTGGAGAATTTTTCACATTCAAGCACATCTAATCCGGCACTTTTTATCTTCTCATTATTGATAGCGTTTAAAATATTATGAACAGGGGCAATTTCTCCGCGACTGGTATTAATAAAAATAATATTCTTCTTAAACCTGCTGAAAAATTCATTATCTGCCAATGCTCTTGTTTCATCCGTTAATGGTATATGAAGACTTAAAATGTCAGTTTCTTCGTAAATGCTATCCATATTTACCATTTGAGCATTGTCATCAGGAAGTTCTTCAATGTATTTATCGTAAGCTATCACTTTACATCCAAAGCCGGCTAGCTTTTTTGCCAGGCTTGAGCCTGAATTACCATAGCCAATAATACCAACAGTTAAGCTCCCCAATTCATAGCCTCTGTTTTCTTCTCTCTTCCATTGACCCTTAAGCACCTGGTCATGACTTCGGCTAATGTTATTTAACAGGTTAAGGATTAATCCAATGGTATGTTCTCCAACTGCATCTCTATTGCCTTCCGGGGCATTGATAATTTCAATACCTTTTTTTCCTAACAACTCCTCATCCAGGTTTTCAATGCCAGCACCGGCACGCGCTACAAATAATAGTTTCGAATCTTTGATGAGATCTGCATCAACGGAGGTTTTGCTTCGCAAGATTAGTCCGTCATAGTCAGGTAGAATCTCCTTAATCTCTGCCCTGGTTATATCTGGTCTGTAATCATATTCAACATTAATCCCATCTAACAAGGGTTTAATGCTGTCATGCATTTCATCTATAACTAAGCATTTCATGGCTATTCAGATAAAATTATAAAAGGGTATAGGCCACAATAAAATATACGGCTAAACCTAACAAATCGTTAGCAGTGGTAATAAAGGGTCCTGAAGCCGCTGCAGGATTAATACCCAATTTATCCAGTATTATTGGTGTGATAGTACCAGATAATGATGCCAGTAAAACAACGCATACCAGCGCTACCGATACAACAATGGATATCTGCAGGTTACGTTGCAGCAGGTAACTTAACGAGAATGCCAGTAATGCTAATAGTAATCCATTAAGTATGGCCACCATAATAACCTTAAACATTCTTTTAGCATTTGAATCCTGAAAGACCGATTTGGTCGCCAGCGATTGTACCACCATCGAAGATGATTGAATGGCCACATTACCGCCAGTGGCTGTAATAAGCGGAATGAAAAATGCGAGCATGGGAACCAAAATTATTTGATCTTCAAAAATCCCAATCACCTCAGCGCCAAAGAAACTGCCTATCAGGCCAATTACCAGCCACGGGATTCGGGATCTGGTTAAGAGCCAGATGCTGTCATCTTCTTCAACGTCTTCCGAGATACCGGACATCAGTTGTCGTTCTTCTTCTGCCTGCTCGCTCATTACATCCACAATATCATCTATTGTGATTCTACCCATGAGCTTTCCACGCATGTTAACCACCGGAATAGCTTCAAGGTCATATTTCTTCATAACGGCAACTACTTCTTCCTCATCCTGGTCGGCCTGAACAGATATAATATCATCCTGGTAGAAGTCTTTGATTTTTGTGCCATCTTTTGCCAGCAGCATCTTTCTCAGTGAAACTTTGCCTAAAAGGTGGTTTCGGTTATCAACCACATAAACAGAATAAATATGTGTAACATTTTCGCTTTGCCTCCTTATCTCTTCAATAGTCTGTTCTATGGTCCAGTTGGCATTCGCTTTTATTAATTCCTTGGCCATCAGACCACCGGCTACGTCTTCATCGTAGCGCATCAGGTCAAGAATATTGTTTACTTTTTCCTGGTTACTGATCGATGCAATGATCTCCTCCCTTTTTTCGGTCTGAAGAATGTTGAGGATGTCAACAGCATCATCAGAATCCATAATCTCAATCAAAGGAGCAAGCTCTACAGGTTCAAAGATTTTTAAGAATCGCTTGAGGATATCATCATCAAGGTCGCTTATTATTTCTGAACTCGCTTCATCAGTGAGCAGATCCAGTACATATTTCGAATCTTCACTCGAGAACTCTTCCAGGGTTTCAGAAATATCAGCTGGATTTACCCCATCTAAAACTTCCTTAATTAAGGCAGACTCTTGCTTTTCAACTGCCTCCAGGAGCTGTTCTGCAAACTCTTTCGATAACTCAAATATCAGTTGCTTTTCCACAGTTCCTCTATTTTTGAAGTTAAGGTCACAAAGTCATCAACGCTAAGTTGCTCGGCTCTGAGGTTTAAAATCGAGTGATTAATTATTTGCTCTGGCAAATTTAGAGGTTTTAGTGCGTTGCGCAATGTCTTTCTTCGGTTTTGAAACCCCTGCTTTACTACCCTTTTGAAAAGTTCCTCATCACAATTGAGTTTTTTAGTTTCATTTCTTTTAAACCTGATAACTGCCGAGTTAACCTTTGGAGGAGGAATAAAGGCTCCTGGTTTTACAGTGAACAGGTATTCTACATCATAATATGCCTGTAAGAGTACGCTCAGGATTCCGTATGTCTTATTACCCGGACTGCTGGCAATACGCATTGCCACCTCTTTCTGTATCATACAAACCATCTCAGGAACTCTATTTCGAAATTCCAGTAATCTGAAGAATATCTGGGATGAAATATTGTAGGGAAGATTACCAATAAGCAAAAATTCATTATCAAAAATATTGGCAATATCAGCTTTCAGAAAATCCTGATGCAGGATTCGTTTTTTCATGCCGGGGTATTTCTTCAGAAGATATTCTATAGATTCAGAGTCAATATCTATCAGCCAGATTTCTCTTTCTTCTAATTCAACCAGATAGTCTGTTAACACACCGGTTCCGGGCCCTATTTCAAGAATTTGACGGGTACCGGAATGAGCTAATGCATCTACAATTTTCCTGGCAATTTCCTTGTCATGAAGAAAATGTTGTCCAAGATGTTTCTTAGGTCTTACTTTGCTCATCATTCATCTGGTTGGAATACCCGTTATCTTTTCTGCAGGAAAGTTATAAAATATATTCTATTGCTTAGTTTTACAAATAAAAAGATTTAAGAAGCAACGATGGGAAATAATAAAAAAAATGTAATAGGTATCACCATGGGCGACATCAATGGCATAGGTCCGGAAATTATAATCAGTGCATTATCTGATCAACGGATTCTTAACCAGCTGACACCCGTCTTATTTGGATCCTCTAAAGTCATTTCATATTACCGCAGGTTGTTCAAAATCGATGATTTCCCTCTATTTATAATTAAGGGCAATCAACCTCCTAATCCAAAACGAGTGAATTTGGTTGAATGCTGGGAAGACAATGTGGAGATGAAAATAGGAGTAGCTACAAAAGATGGCGGAGAGAAAGCTGCCAAAGCACTGGATATTGCCAGTCAGTATTTAGAAAAAGGCATAATAGATGCAGTTGTGACAGGCCCGATCAATAAAGCTACCATTCAGTCTGAAAGTTTCGATTTCCCCGGACATACAGAATACTTCGGATCTAAATTCAATGGTGATCCAATGATGTTTATGATTTCTGGCGACCTCCGTGTTGCAGTGCTTACAGGACATATGCCATTGAAAGATGTACCAGCTGCGATTACACCTGAGAATATTACAAACAAAATCAATAAAATAAAACAATCATTATTGATCGACTTTGCAATTGCCAAACCAAAAATTGCTGTTCTGGGGCTTAATCCGCATGCCGGTGAGGAAGGCTTACTGGGCAAGGAAGAAGAAGAGGTACTAATACCGGCAATTAAAGATCAGAAAAAATCAGGGAACCTGGTATATGGGCCATTCCCTGCTGATGGCTTTTTTGGGAGTGGAGCATATCAGAAGTATGATGCAATCATGGCTATGTATCACGATCAGGGACTAATACCATTCAAAAGCTTATCTTTTGGTGATGGTGTAAATTTCACTGCAGGTCTTACGATTGTACGAACCTCTCCTGATCATGGCACAGCGTATAATATTGCCGGTAAAGGTATTGCCTCGGCATCTTCATTACGGAGTGCAATTTTTATGGCAAATGACATCATAGTGAACAGAAACGCAGAAAATGAGTAGATAACTGGCATAGAGTTGATTATGTTATTAAATTTATCTGCAGTCTTTCTGATCAATATTCAGTAAAAATTAAAGTAATATTTTATAAAAAATTATATTTTTGCGCTCTGATAAAATAGGGTAGTGGGAAAAGGAATTTTTGATATCGATATATACAGACTTGAAAATGGTAATCATACCTTTGAGTTTGATTTCGATTCAGCGTTCTTTAGATTATTTGAAGACAGTGTACTGGAAAGTGGTGCCGGTACCATAATTGTTGAACTCAATAAATCACCTAACCTTTTATCTCTCGCTTTTAGTATAAAGGGTGAGATTGAATTGATTTGTGACAGAAGCCTGGATCCATTTATGTATCCGGTGAATGAAACAAAGGAGGTTAGAGTGAAGTACGGAGACCATTGGGAAGAACTAAGTGACGATTTACTTTTAGTTCCTGCCAATACTCAAAAGATTGATGTTGGGCAGTTTGTGTATGAGTTTTTATCATTGGCAATGCCGATGAAAAAACTGCACCCAAGGTATCATGACGAAGAGGATGAAGAAATTATTTATTCATCTTCTGAGGAGGAAGAAGGTCTTTCAGATAATACGACTGACCCTAGATGGAATGAATTAAAAAAGTTAAAAAAGAAACGATAATGGCACATCCTAAAAGAAAAACATCGAAACAAAGAAGGGATAAGCGTAGAACACATTATAAAGCTGTAGCAGCTACATTTATGGAGTGTTCAAATTGTGGTGCACCAGTATTATTGCACAGGGTATGTCCCGAGTGTGGATATTATAAGGGTAAGCAGGCAATTGAAAAAGAAGTTGCAGTCTAGTTTATTGAACTGGCAACTTTAATACCCAAACGCTATCTAAATCTGGACTATGAAAAAAACGTATGCGGCAATCACCGGTGTAGGGGGTTATGTTCCTGACTATATCCTTACCAATGAAGAACTATCTACCATGGTAGACACCAATGATGAATGGATAACCTCAAGAACCGGAATAAAAGAGCGAAGGATATTAAAAGGTGAAGGTAAAGGCACATCCGATATGGCTGCCAAAGCTGTTGAAGAACTCCTGGCAAAAACCAATACCAAACCTGAAGAAGTAGACCTGCTTATTTGTGCTACTGTAACACCAGACTACTTTTTCCCGGCAACAGCTAATCTGATCGCAACAAAAACAGGTTGTGTAAATGCTTTTAGTTATGATATGGCAGGAGCTTGCTCGGGATTCCTCTATGCTTTATCAACGGGCACTGCTTTTATTGAATCAGGACGATACAAAAAGGTAATTATTGTGGGAGCCGACAAGATGTCTTCCATTATCGATTACACTGATAGAACCACCTGTATCATATTTGGTGATGGTGCCGGGGCAGTAATGCTGGAACCAACCGAAGAAGAAGTTGGGGTAATCGATTCAATACACAAAAGTGATGGAAAGGGTGAGGAGTTTTTGAGAATGAAAGCGGGTGGTAGCAGACATCCGGCATCACTGGAGACTATACAGAACAGAGAACATTTTGTGTTCCAGGATGGTAAAACGGTATTTAAATTCGCGGTTACCAATATGGCAGATTATGCCGAAAAAATAATGAAACGGAATAATCTGGAAAGTGATGATGTGGCATGGCTCGTTCCTCATCAGGCCAATAAGCGGATAATCGATGCCACAAGTAATCGCATGGGTATCGGGGATGAAAAAGTGATGATGAATATCGAGCGGTATGGAAATACCACCGCTGCTACAATTCCTACACTTCTTTGGGATTACGAAAAACAACTAAATAAAGGAGATAACCTGGTACTGGCAGCTTTTGGAGGTGGCTTTACCTGGGGGTCTGTTTATGTGAAATGGGCCTATGACCCTAAATAAATAGTTTTTTATTAACAATTTCAGTCGTATTTTTCCAATCTGAACTATGGCAACAACAGCAGATATTAAAAACGGACTTTGTATTGAGTACAATCATGGATTGTATGTAATTACAGGATTTCAGCATGTTAAGCCGGGCAAAGGCCCTGCTTTTGTGAGAACTAAACTTAAAAATGTTGAAACAGGTAAAGTGATAGAAAATACTTTTTCTTCTGGCCATAAGATTACCACTGCCAGGATTGAGAGAAGATCTCATCAGTTTCTCTATAAAGATGATATCGGATTTCATTTTATGGATACTAATTCGTTTGAACAGATTGCATTGCAAGAAACATTGATTGCATCTGCAGATTTACTGAAAGATGGACAGGAAGTAGAGATATTGTTTCATGCTGAAACAGAAAAAGCACTAACTTGTGATTTACCTCCATTTGTTGAACTCCGGATAACTTATACTGAGCCTGGTGTTAAAGGAGATACGGCTACTAATGCCACAAAGACTGCTAAATTGGAAACAGGAGCTGAGATCCAGGTTCCGCTGTTTATAGAGCAGGATGAAGTTATTAAAGTAGATACCAGAACCCGTAGCTATGGAGAAAGAGTCAAATAAGACAAAATCGAACATGATGAAAACTAAAGAAATTAGAGATTTGATTGATTTTATTGCCGGAACCGGCCTGAATGAAGTCAATATTGAAACAGAAGAGCTTAAATTGTCTGTAAAGAGAGAGCCCAAAATCAAACAGGTTATTGATTCCGGTGCCAGGGTAGCTGCACCGGCTGTTACCATGGAAGCTCCTCATGCGGCACCTTCTCCTGCCACACCGGCAGCGAAATCTGATGATTCAGCATCAGCCTCAGGTTATGTTGAAATAAAGTCACCAATGATTGGAACTTTCTACAGGGCGGCCAACCCGGAAGCTGACGCATTTGTTAATGTGGGAGACAGTGTTGGAGTAGGGCAGACCGTATGCATTGTTGAGGCGATGAAACTCTTCAATGAAATAGAGTCTGAAGTTAGCGGTAAAATCGTAAAGGTTCTGATTGATAATGGCACCCCGGTAGAATACGATCAGCCACTTTTCCTTGTAGATCCATCCTAAACCTGACCAACCGTGTTTAACAAAATCTTAATAGCTAACAGGGGCGAAATAGCCCTGCGAATAATTCGTACATGTAAAGAGATAGGTGTTAAATCAGTGGCAGTTTACTCAACCGCTGACAAAGAAAGCCTTCATGTGAAATTTGCTGATGAGGCGATTTGCATTGGAGATGCACCTAGTTCAGAGTCTTATTTGAACATACCACGTATCCTGGCGGCAGCTGAGATTACTAATGCAGATGCCATACATCCTGGATATGGATTCCTCGCAGAAAATGCTGAATTCTCAAAGATTTGTGAAGAATATAACATCAAGTTTATCGGTGCTACTCATGAAATGATAAATGGCATGGGTGATAAGGCTTCTGCAAAAGCGACCATGAAAAAGGCCGGTGTTCCTACAATTCCTGGCTCAGAAGGATTGCTTAAGTCAGTGGCAGAAGGGAAAAAGCTGGCTAAAAAGGTAGGCTATCCGGTAATCCTGAAAGCAACCGCAGGTGGTGGCGGTAAAGGTATGAGGATAGTGCCCACCGAAGCGGATTTTCAGAAGGCATGGGATGATGCCCGAATGGAATCAGGAGCAGCGTTTGGTAATGATGCGCTGTATTTGGAAAAATTCATTGAAGAGCCTCGACATATAGAGATGCAAATTGTAGGTGATCATCGCGGCAGGGCATGTCATCTTTCAGAAAGGGATTGCTCAATACAGAGACGACACCAAAAACTGGTAGAAGAAACACCTTCACCAATTGTATCAGAAGAACTGAGAGAAAAAATGGGCGAAGCCTCTATTGCCGGAGCTGAAGCCATTGGTTATGAAGGAGCAGGTACGGTTGAATTTCTGGTTGATAAACATGGTGACTTCTATTTCATGGAGATGAATACACGTATCCAGGTAGAGCACCCAATCACGGAAGAGGTAACTGATTTTGACCTGATCAAAGAGCAGATAGAAGTAGCAGCAGGAGAGCCAATTGCAGGGATTAACTATTATCCAAAGCTTCATGCGATGGAATGCAGGATCAATGCTGAAGATCCATCCAATGGATTCAGGCCTTCCCCGGGTAAAATCACTAACTTACATATGCCGGGAGGTCATGGTGTAAGGGTCGATAGCCATGTTTATGCCGGATATACCATTCCACCTAATTACGACTCGATGATTGCTAAGCTGATTGTAAGCGGGCAGTCCAGGGAAGAGGTAATTACCAGGATGGAAAGGGCATTGTCTGAATTTGTGATCGAAGGAATTAAAACAACCATTCCTTTCCATCTCAAACTAATGAAGGATAAGAAATTCCAGTCAGGAAAATTCACAACAGCCTTCCTCGATGATTTCGACTATTCGGATTTGGAATAAGTACCAGATAAGTGTTCCACAAAGGATCACAAAAAGCCCGAAGGGCTGAGATTATTATAAAATCTAAATATAGAATAATAGCAACCCCGTAGGGGTGAAATTATTCTATCCAATGGAAAAGATATTTCTTGTCATACTGTATTTGAAAATTTGTGATATTCTTCTTTAAAGGGTCGTGCTTTGTGCACCCTTGAGTCTTTCTGCCTTTGTGGCTTTAAATAAACAAATCCAAATACCTCTGCTTATTAGCCTCAACACTATAGTGCTTAACCACAGTTTCTCTGCCGGCTTGACCGAGTTTTTCCCTAAGCTCGGAAGATTCAATCAAGCGGCTAATTTTATCCACCCATTCTTTATCAGAGCTAGCCAGGAATCCATTCTCCCCATCCTGTATGATCTCCGTGTTTACCCCCACAGGTGACATGATGGTGGGTATACCAAGCCCCATGTATTGAAGCCCCTTGGCACCACACTTT
>JBDLIU010000030.1:0-26908 GCA_039714715.1 Bacteroidota bacterium | reverse complement strand
CATTTATTGATGTTTACTAATTGAGGCATAGCACACAACGGCCTCGGGTAGGCAGCGTGGTGGAGTTCTGATCTACGACACTGTCCCCGGAGCAATAAATATACAAAAACACTCGAATATGTCAGCATACCGAGCTGCCACGATGCTGTGCTAGCCAATGTTAGGCTTAGTTTCTTCTCTAATTTCTCTAGCTAGAGTTACGATTTTATCCAAGTAATCTCTGCTTATCGCTAGTTCAAGACTTTTTGAAGAGTCATCCTCGAAAGTCATCTCTATAGTATTTGAGTATCCTCCCATATTACCCCCTCCATTGAAAAAGTCAACTAACTCCCATTTGGCTGAATGAATTCCACCACATCTGATGGAATAGAGATTTGAGAGTTCATACACGTCAATTCTTGTAAAGGATTTAATCATTGAACTTTTAATATGATACAAGTATTTTTTATCAATTGCGAGGTCGTCTTTAGGTTTAGCAATCAGATAAAATGTGACAAGTATTACGAAAACTAGCTTTATGAATAAAAAGTCGTCATCTAGCGGTATCATTAGTGCTCCTAAACTTAAAATAATCAAGACAAATGCTCTTCGATACCAAGTCCATTTTTTCTTGAAATAGTTGGTCTTAAAAATATATTTTTCCGAATCAGTTTTCATAAAATTAAGCCTAACATCTGGATAAAAGCAATTGCATTTATCCCTTTATCAAATTTAGTCCATATAATATATCTCTTAAGCATAATCCTAACTCCTTTATTAACAATAAAGTAAAAATTATGGGTTAGCTGCAACTTTTTTGGCGTTTGATTGGTCTATAGAGTATATAAGGTCTTAACTCAACATATAGAACTATGTTCCGGCACTACTTAATTCTTGCGCTTCGTAATTTCAGAAGGTATAAAAGTTCATTTATTATTAACCTTTTTGGCTTATCTATGGGGCTGGCCGTAACCCTGCTGATATATCTGTGGGTTAATGATGAGCTGCAGGTGAACAAGTTTCATGAAAAGAGCAGCCAGCTTTACCAGGTGATGGAACACCAGCAATATGCTGATAATATAATGACTACTAATTCTACGCCTGGCATAATATCGAACGAGTTAAAGGAAAACTACCCTGAAGTTGTTTATGCAGCGGGTACATCATGGATTAACGATTATACACTTACGTTTGAAGAAACTAATGTAACCGCAGAGGGATATCATGTAGGAGCAGACTTCTTCAATATATTTTCTTATGGATTAGTACAGGGTGATCCGGACCAGGTATTGAGTGAAAAATATGCCGTAGTAATATCAGAGGAGCTGGCTACAAGCCTTTTTGGAACCACAACAGACGTAATTGGTAAAACAATAGAGCTGGAGCACAGCGATAATTTAATTATCAGTGGTGTTTTTAAAGGGACGCCTCGCAATTCAAGCTACCAGTTCGATTTTGTAATGACTTTCGAGTTCTTTCTCGAGAATAATGAATGGGCAACCACTTGGGGGAGCAATGGCCCCAGTTCTTACGTGATTTTACAGGAAGGAACAGATCCTGCAATTTTTAATAGCAAGATCGCATCGATTATAAATGATCATAAAGAACAGAACAATGTAACGGTTTTTGTTGTGCCTTATGTTAACCGTTACTTATATGGTCATTTTGATAATGGCCAACCAGCAGGAGGAAGGATTGACACTATTAAGCTATTTTCAGTTATCGCAGTATTTATTCTCCTTATTGCATGTATTAATTTCATGAACCTTTCAACGGCAAGGGCATCTCGCAGGGCAAAAGAAGTAGGACTGAAAAAGGCAATTGGAGCACAAAAACGATCACTAATTACACAATACCTTGGAGAATCAATGCTTATTTCATTGATTTCACTTTTCGTGGCATTTGCCATGGTTTGGATGTTCTTACCTGTATTTAATGAGATTACGAGTAAACAAATTGAACTGCAGATAAGTGGTAATCTGGTGCTTATTGGCCTTATAATAATGCTTATTACGGGATTAATAGCCGGTAGTTATCCTGCATTATACCTGTCACGTTTCCAGGCGGTTTCTGTACTAAAAGGTGAAATCAGAGGATCTATTGGAGAACTTTGGGCCAGGAGAGGCTTGGTGATTTTTCAGTTCACTCTATCTATTATACTAATTGTAAGTGTCCTGGTGATATATAAACAAATAGATTTTGTTCAAAATAAGAACCTGGGGTATAACAAAGACAATCTGATCTATTTTGAAGCTACAGGTGAAGTTGAGAAACATCTCGAGTCATTTTTAGTGGAGCTGAATAATGTGACAGGAGTTGAGATAGCTTCCAGTATGGCTCATTCAATGTTGTCAAGAAATAATAATTCAAGCGGAGTAAAATGGGAAGGCAAGAACCCTGATGATAAAATTCTTTTTGAATGTGTGAGGGTAAACTATGATATGCTTGAAACCCTTGGAGTAGAAATGGTAGAAGGAAGAACTTTTAGTAGGGATTTCGGTACGGATTCGACTAAAATTATTTTCAATGAAGCTGCCATAAAGGTGATGAATATGGAAGAACCTATTGGACAGGTAATTAATTTATGGTCTAGGTATGACCTTGAAATTATTGGGGTTGTTAAAGACTTTCATTTTCAATCATTACATTCTAGTATTAAACCCTTATTCTTTTTACTTTCACCCGAGCACAACTGGAAAGTGACTGCCCGTATTGATAATGAGAACATACCTGCTACGATAGCGGCCATCAAAGATCTTCATGATCGGTTTAATCCCGGATTTGAGTTCAACTACAGATTCCAGGATGAACGATATGCAAGACTATACGCTTCGGAACAGCAGATCTCAAAGTTATCGAGGTATTTTGCAGGAATAGCCATCCTGATATCAAGTCTTGGGTTGTTTGGCCTGGCAGCATTTACAGCTGAAAGAAGGAATAAGGAAATTGGTATTAGAAAAGCACTCGGTTCAACGGCTGCGGGCATTGTTTACCTGTTGTCAAAAGATTTCACTCAAATGGTAATAGTGGCAATCCTGATCGGCACACCGGCAAGCTATTATTTATTGAAGTCTTATCTCGAAGGATATGCTTATCGGATCGATCTTAATATATGGTTCTTTATTGTTGCTGGAATTATCTCCTTGCTTATTGCCTTATTAACGGTAGGCTACCAGGCATTTAAATCAGCATCAACTAACCCGGCTAATTGCTTGAGAGAGGAGTAGAGGTCAGGGCCAACAAACGTGGAGGAGTTTCCACCTACAACTCTGTTACCTGAGATATAATGTAGTAAACCTTACGGCTGGGAAGCTCATTGTTAGGTGCTGGATTCTAAGAAATATGTCTTTAAGTAAGTTTCAGCTGTCATAACAGGTATTTCACTAGACTTATAATCTTTAAGGTTTCTGGTTAGAATTACATCTATTTTAGAATGACTAATGGCACTAAAATGTTGTAATGCGTCCTCAAGATCTTTGAAGTTTGAGTTCAAAGCAGAAACAACGTCCTTTTTGCTTAAAGTTGTAATATTTGTTACAAGAAGGAGCTTTTGCAAAGTGTCAATAACTTTATTATGACTAGCTAATTTTCGAAGGATATAATAGCAATTACTTATCGTAAGTGGAGAAATATATGTTTTGATTTTATTATCCTCACTATAGGTGAAGATAACAGATGCAAATGATGAGAATGGCTCTCTGTCGAGAAGAAAATCAAGAACCACGTCAGTGTCAATAAATGCAGAGTGTTTCATGTGTGCTTCTTTTGGATTTCTTCTTTAAGAACAGCTTTATAATCAAAACCTTTGGGGGCTTTGAACGATCCCTTTAATGACTTAACAGTTGGAGATAATTCAAATTGTTCTGATCTCATTGATTTGGTAAGAAAGATAAAGTAATTCTCAACAATTTCAGATAAGCTACTTCCTTTTTCTTTAGCATACTGTTTAGCTTCAGAAATTACATCCTTTTCGATAGTTAATGTAAGTTTTGTATCCATATACGTATATTTCAATTTATTTCTACACGTGCAAATATAGTTAATACACGTGTAAACTTCTATACGTTTATACGTGTTGTGTTACAAAAAGGTTTTTCTGTTGTCAGAGTTCTAGCGCCTAACTTCCAGATAAACACATGCGCCTGCCTGTGGCCAGACAGGTTTATCTATCATCAAATTTAGTTAATAATGGTTAGCGTTAATAATAGGAGGTAGCATAACCATTACTTCTTTTTTGTCCATCGTAGTGGAGGAATAAGCAGCATCTCCCTACAACTTTCCAGCAGCTTCTCAAATCGCTTTTGCCTGGTATCTTCTCTCTTGGCAGACATCACCCACTGTACACTCATTTTCTTCCTGGAAGGCGTTAGGTTTTGATAAAATTTCCAGGCTCTTTTATCAGCTTTTAATAGGGCTTCGAATTCCTTTGAAAGCACTGAAACAGACTGTTCGTAGCTATATATTTCTGATTTATCCTTCTTCTTAAGTGAATATACAGCCAATCCAGCAGGATTCATTCGATTTTCATGAATCAGACGTTCTACGGTTTCAATGTTCTTTTTACTCCAGTTACTACCTTTTCTACGAGGAGTAAATCGATTCTTATAACTTTCTTCATCAATGGTTTTTCTAATGCCATCTATCCAACCATAACAGAGTGCTTCTTCAACAGACTCCTCCCAGGTAATGCTTGGTTTACCGGTATGCTTTTTATAGTAACACACCCAGAGCAAATCAACCTTGTCGTGGTTTTGACCCAACCACTTTCTGAAGGCTTTCTTGTCTTTAAAAAACGAATGCTTATCCATTAATAACTGTCATCCAGGGCAAAGATTGGCTTACGTTTCATCCACCGGCCCCTGGTAAAATCAGGGAAGAAAATGGGCTCACTTCCGGCCGCTATCGATTGCTCTGATAACGGTGTGATAGCACTCCAGGCCGCTGCATCGTAGGCATCCATTGGCACAGGAGCATTTCTCTTGATCGATTCAACGAATGCATGAATAACAAAGAAATCCATACCGCCATGACCTGCCCCCTCAGCATCCTTTCCATACTTTCTCCAAAGTGGATGGTCATACTGCTCCATATAGGCCTTGTCTGATTCCCATCGATGAGATTCACTCTTACCTTCAATGTAGATCGAATCATTAAGGTCCATCCATAATCCATTGGTACCCTGAACCCTGAATCCAAGTGAGTATGGTCTGGGGGAATTTGTATCGTGCTGCACTGTAATGGTTTCTCCTTTTACAGTTTTAATAACGGTGGTAATGATATCACCTAATTTCCATTTGATGTCAGCATTAGGATGGTCTTCACCAGCATTGTCTACAATATACTTGTGTAGTCCCCTGGCTTTAGTGGCAGTAGAGGTCAGGTAGTCAAACCGGTTGCCCCTGTTAATATCCAGGTACATGGCCACTGGTCCGGCACCATGAGTAGGATAGAGATCACCATTGCGATGAATGGAGTGTTCGGTTCTCCAACGGGCTTCTGAGAATCCTTTCTCACCAAATTCCACACCACCACCATAGGGTTGCTTGCCATTGTTGAACTTAACAGCTCGCAGGTCATGTTCGTAACCACATTCAAGGTGTGTAAGCTCACCAAAGAGTCCTTCGCGTACCATTTGCAATACGGCCATTACATCACGTCTGTAGCATACATTTTCAAGAATCATTACAGGCTTACCGGTAGATTCCTGTGCATTAACAAGATCCCAGCACTCTTCCAATGTATTGGCTGCTGATACTTCTACGCCTGCATATTTGCCGGCTTTCATGGTATCTACGGCCATACGGGTATGCCAAAGCCATGGCGTAGAAATTACAACACCTTGAATATCTTTTTCTGCCAGCAGATCAAGGTATGCTGTTTCACTGCCGGTAAATTCCTTAGCTGCCTTTTTGCCTGATTTGGCAATCATTTCACGTGAATGCCTTAGTGCATCAGGGTCAGTGTCACAGATCGCAACTACTTCTGTGTCATCTCTTCTGAGCAGTAAGTTCAGGTGATTCCTCCCTCTCAATCCAACACCAATCAAAGCGATTTTCACTTTACGGTCATCTTTGCCCAAAAGAATCCCCGGAAATGAAAGTAATGACAATCCAACTCCTGCTGCCGTAGTGGTTTTTATAAAATCCCTGCGATTGAATTCAGTATGCTTACCCATGACTATATATTTTCCTTATAAATTTCTTTTACAATTTTATCGATTTCATCTAATTGTTCTATGCCATTCATGTAAAGATGCAGTTGATTTGAAGCCCTGTCGAAATTATGCTCCTCATAACGCGTTCTGTAATAAATGTCATTGTTTAAATAATCCGTAAGCATCCTCAATCCCATTAAAAAAGGCATATATGGCACTGCCACAGGGAAACACTTAATCTCTTCCTTCGTTAAGCTGCCAGAAAGCTCCTTGATGAAAGTAGAGGCAAAAGCCTGAAAGATTGATAAATCGAATCTTGTGCTTTTCAGGTCAGGGTCATCCTCATCGGTAGTGCTGCAGAGCGAACGAATAGTATCTCCAAAATCAAGAGGAAGATAACCGGGCATAAATGTGTCGTAGTCTACCACTACTATACCTTTGTTATTGTCATCAAACAGCAGGTTGCCTAGTTTGGTGTCGTTGTGGGTTGCCCGTGCAGGACATGTATCAAGAATGCAATGGTACATTTCTTTTACCCTGGTAATATTATCCTCGACCTTTTTAATAAGATGTCCTGCCTTGTTTTTTCTGGTCTTGGTAGCGATTTTGAGGCTTTCCTGGAATTGCTCATATCTGAGATCAATATCATGAAACCTCGGAAGGGTGACTCTAAGCTTACTGGAATCCAGGCTATTCAGCGAATGGAGGAATTCTCCAAACATACGACCTGCCTCAGAGGCCATGGCAGTATCTGGCGACTTGTGGAAGGTATTTCCATCAACATAATTGAATAGCCTCCAGTAATCTCCTTCTTCTGTTTTTAGATAATTAAGCCCGTTTTTTGTTGACACGGCCGACAAAAACTGTGGTGCAGTTTGAAGGCTATTAAAATGGTTATTAACCACTTGAATATTGTGCATGATACCTTCGATATCAGGGAATATGGTATGATCTACCTGTTGAAGAAAGTACTTCTTCTTACCCTCACTTTTGTCTGCTATAGCATAACTTCTGTTTATCAGACCAATAGAGATTTCTTCTGGCTGATATTCTGAATCAGGGATATTAAATTCCTTTAAAATCTTCTTAATCTCATTTGAACCCATTATTCGAAATCAGGGTATAACAGGTACTTTTTACGCATTGCTTTATATTGCTCAAGGTCTTCCTCCCATGAGGCTTCTATTTCTTCCAGGGTCATGCCATCTAACATTTGTTTGCGCAACTCACTGGTACCGGCAAGTCTGTCAAACCCTGCCGGCCTTGAGAAGAAAGTAGTATCTGAACCAGTTAATTTGAAGAAATCCATTACATATTTGAGAGTGAATTTATCAGCCTCAATGCCATCTCTTAAATCAATACCATAACAAAGTTTGTTTTCGTGTTTTGGATAGGTGGCAGCACCCGGTATACTTACAGGCGTAAAGGAGTAACTACCAAACGTAGAGTCCGGGTAGCCAGCAACCTGGAAAGGGAATTCTGTTCCTCTGCCAATGCTGATTATTGTTCCTTCAAATAAGCAAAGGGACGGATATAACCGGATAGATCTTGCCGTAGGTAGATTGGGTGATGGTTTTATGGGTATTTCATATTTATCAAAATGCGCATAATTCTTATTCTTGATAATCTTCAGCTCGCATTGTAAAGTGTCTAACCATTTTTCTCCGTTAATCATTTGTGCAAGTTCTCCAACAGTTAAACCATGTACTATTGGAATAGGATGCATACCTACAAATGTTTTCTGATCTGGTTTACGCACAGGACCTGCAATATAATCCCCGGTAGGATTTGGCCTGTCCAGGATAAGCATCGGAATGTTGTTTTCGGCACAGGCTTCCATGGCATAATGCATGGTGCTTATATAGGTGTAAAATCTGGCTCCTACGTCCTGAATGTCAAATATTACTAAGTCTATTCCTTCAAGGTTTTCCGGGGTTGGTTTTCTTTGCTTGCCATACAGCGAAATGATCTGTATGCCGGTAGCTTCATCGATACTGCTATCTATCTTTTTACCGGCATCTGCATCGCCCCTGAAACCATGTTCAGGAGAAAAAATCATTTTAATATTTATTCCTAATGAAACAAGGGAATCAACAAGGTGGGTATTTTTTATGGTTGAGGTATGATTGACCACCATGGCCACGTTTTTACCTTCTAGCAATGGTAAATATTCACCAGTTTGCCATGCTCCTGGAAGGATACTTGTTTCCTGAACTTCTTTTTCCTGCTTATTACAGGCTAAACTAAGGGTAAGCACTAAAAAGCTTAATAAAATAGGTTTCATCGGTTATATATTTATTTAAAGTTAAGGATATGCTTCCAAAGAATTTAAATGTGTTTTGATTTTATTTTAATGGTATGTAATTATTGTCACACTCCTTTAATGGAACACCCCCCATTTTTGTTATGAATAGAATTCAATAAGTGTGATCAAACTATAAATCATACTCATTGGCAATGGAATCAAACAGTGAAAATTGGTGATAGCAAATATTGACAATCAAATTTAGAATTAGATATGATTTCTACATCAGATTTTGAAGTAAAGGACTTTAACAAGGATGTTATCGAAGAAAGCCATAATATACCTGTTTTGGTGGATTACTGGGCAGAGTGGTGTCAGCCTTGTAAATTTTTAGGTCCAATTGTAGAAAAACTAGCCAGTGAAGCCAATGGTAAATGGAAACTCATTAAGGTAAATACTGAAGAGAATCCATCAATAGCAGCTGAGTGGGGGATAAGAGGTATTCCTAATTTGAAGCTTTTTTATAAAGGAGAAGTGTTGGATGAAGTAGCAGGTGCTATGCCGGAAAAAGATATGAGGAAATGGCTTGAGAACAAGCTGCCTTCCAAAGCAAAAACTTTAACGATGGAAGCTGCAAGTCTGCTGGAGATTGGTAATATTGAGGAAGGCGTATCCAAACTGGAAGAAGCATTGAGTGAAGATGAGTCACTTGAACAGGCCAGGTTGTTATTGGCCAGGCAGAAGATCTGGACATCACCGGAAGAAGCGGCCACATTGCTCGAAGGCATCACTTACCTCGAATCAGCAAAGGAAATATTGCTGATGTCTGAAGCTCTTTCGATGAAAGAAAAAGATTTGGAAGAAGGTGTTTCTAAAGCAGAAATTCTAGAAGCACTGAAAGCTTTGAAAGATAATGATTTCGCAAAAAGCATAGATTTATTTATAAAATCAATAATGATCAATAAATCATACCATAACGAATTTGCCAGAAAGTTGGTAATAGCATTATTTCATTACCTTGGTGAGCGTAATGATGTAACCAAAACTTACAGGCGCAGGTTTGATATGGCATTATATTAAACTGATATGAAAAATTGGCCAACTAAAAGAATTGTTATTATGAGCGTGGGACTCCTGTTAGGCGGAATCGCAGGCTATCTTTATTGGTTTTATGTGGGCTGCAATTCAGGCACCTGTGCAATTACTTCTAAAGCTCCGAATAGCACAGCCTACGGCGTACTTATGGGCGGATTGATTGCAAGTAGTGTTTGGGATGCTATAAAAAAGAAAAATGCTAAAACTGAAAATTGATATACTATGAACTACTATTACAATAAAACAATAGATGCCAGCTTTGATCAGGCAATAGAGCTGGTAACGGAAGCATTAAAGACCGAGGGCTTTGGTGTACTAACCGAAATCGACTTTTCGGGAACAATTAAGAAAAAACTGGATAAGGATATACCGGCCTATCGCATCCTGGGTGCTTGCAACCCTGGTCATGCTTATGCGGCCTACAATGCAGAAAACAAAATTGGTACAATGCTACCTTGTAATGTTATTGTGCAGGATGCAGGTAATGGCAAAACAGAAGTATCGGCAGTAAATCCGATTGCATCGATGGCAGGAATAGAAAATGACGAACTTATTGCGGTTGCTGAAGTGGTAAAGGAGAAGCTGGAAAATGCTATAAATTCTTTATAAAACCTAATAAGTTTTATTTCAGCAGGTCAACATATTATAGAACGGGTCACTTATTAAATAATAAACATTATTTAATAAGTTTCGTTATGTTTGTATAACATGAGAAGACTGTCCGCATTATTCTTAACAGCATTATTGCTCGTTTCAACAGTTGGTGTAACTGTTAGCAGGCACTATTGTGGGTCTATTCTAATAGATACTAGTTTTATTCCACATATAGAAGATGCCTGTGATCCGGATATGCCAATGGATCCTGAAGATTGTTCAGATGACCTTCAATCCTATAGTGTTGATAGTCCAAAAATGCAGCTTGACAAGAATGTCGATATCAAACCTGCTTACAGGTGGATTGAAATTGAAGAAACGCTATTTGTTGAGCTTTTACCAAACCAAATTATCACCTATAAATATTATGCGGGGATCTCTCCGCCCCCTTCTGAACCGAATATATATATCAGTGTTCAGTCTTTTCTTCTTTAAGTCAGTTTATGAATACAGGCACATTGCCGACTTTAGATCATTAGTATATTATTGATCTAAAGCAATTAATAATAAACGAAAAACTTAAAGAATAAAAAAATGAAAAATACAATATTAACCTTCGGAATAATCATCGCTTTTGTATCAGGAACCTCATTATTAACCAGCTGTGGCTCAAATAATAATAAAGAAGCTGATGCGTCTGAACAACACGAGATGGATGACCATGACCATGATAGTGAGGTAATGGCCAAAACTACACATGTTTGCCCAATGCACCCTGAAGAAATAGGTGTAGAGGGTGATAAATGCTCTAAATGTGGTATGGCTTTAGTGGCTTCTAGCGGGGATATGGATGAAATGAATGACACGGATATGGCAGCTACACATGCTTGTCCAATGCACCCGGAAGAAACGGGCAAGGAAGGTGATAAATGTTCTAAATGCGGTATGGATCTCGTACTAGCCGATGCCGGTGATGACGATCACGACCACCAACACTAATTCTATACGTCATTGCGAACATCACGCATTCGAGTGATGTGTGGCAATCTCCCTAGTTATAAAACCAGGTTAACTGCTAGTTTCTTTCCGAACTAGACTACATCCTGGCGTTTAGAACTTAATTAGTGTCAACCACTTAATTAGAACATCATGTTAAACAAACTAATTCGATTTTTCCTCGAAAATAAGTTAGTAACAACACTTTTATTGTTGGTATTCATCTTTTGGGGGATAATCTCAGCACCTTTTAATTGGAATATCGGGTGGTTACCGCGAGATCCTGTGCCCGTGGATGCAATTCCGGATATTGGTGAGAACCAGCAAATCGTTTTTACAGAATGGATGGGCAGGTCACCTCAGGATATTGAGGATCAGATTACTTACCCTTTAACGACTGCATTGCTGGGTATTCCCGGGGTAAAAACTATTAGAAGTAACTCCATATTTGGTCTTTCGAGCATCTATATCATTTTTGATGAAGATATTGAGTTTTATTGGAGTCGGTCAAGAATTCTTGAGAAACTTAGCTCTTTGACCACAGGGACGCTACCACGTGAGGTACAACCTTCACTTGGCCCGGACGCTACAGCACTGGGGCAAATTTTCTGGTACACATTAGAAGGCCGAAACCCCGAAACAGGTAAACCAGCAGGCGGTTGGGATCCACAGGAATTACGAACAATTCAGGATTATTATGTTGGATATGCACTTGCTTCAGCAAAAGGTGTTTCGGAGGTAGCCGCAATAGGTGGTTTTGTAAAGGAATACCAGGTTGATATAGATCCAGTAGCTATGCGTGAAAATAATGTTTCCGTAGCACAGATAATGAATGCCGCTAAAAAGAGTAACCTCGATATAGGTGCCAGGACAATTGAATTTAATAGAGCAGAATATCTGGTAAGGGGTTTAGGCTATATAAAAAGTTTGGAGGATCTTGAAAAAGCAGTTGTTACTGTGCAGGATAATACACCCATACGAATAAAGGATGTTGCTGTGGTGAACTTTGGACCGGCAACACGAAGAGGTGGTTTGGATAAAGAAGGGGAAGAGGCTACAGGTGCGGTGGTGGTATCACGTTATGGTGCTAATCCGCTGGAAGTAATTGATAATGTAAAGGTTAAGATTGATGAGATTGCCCCCGGCTTACCTTCAAAAACCCTGGCTGATGGTACAGTTTCGAAAGTGACCATCGTGCCTTTCTATGACCGTACAGGACTAATAAAAGAAACGCTGGGCACACTCGAATTTGCGCTTGAGCATGAAATTTTAATCAGTATTCTGGTTGTTCTGGTATTAGTAACGAATATCAGGGCATCTATAATAATCTCCAGTCTTTTGCCTGTAGCTGTTCTTATGACCTTTATTATTATGCGCCACTTCGGGGTAGATGCTAATGTAGTAGCGCTCTCGGGTATCGCCATAGCTATTGGTGTAATGGTTGATGTCGGCATTGTTATCACAGAGAATATTGTCAGGCATTTGGAGATGCCGGATAACAAGGGAGTGAAAGGTAAAGCCTTATTGGAGGTTGTTTACAGGGCAACAACAGAAGTGGGGTCAGCTGTTCTTACTGCTTTGGCTACTACTGTGATGAGCTTCCTACCTGTTTTTGCCATGCAGGCAGCAGAAGGTAAGCTATTTAAGCCCTTGGCATTTACTAAAACTTTTGCATTGTTGTCAGCACTTGTGATCGGGTTGATTCTTATACCATCATTGGCACACTGGGTGTTTTCAATCCGGTTTGACAGAAAGCGATTAAAAAGAATCTGGAATATTGCATTAATCATACTAGGGGTTGGTATAATTATCTTTTATGGTAGCTGGATAGCCTTGGTATTGGGAATAATTGGCATTAATAATCTTGTTGAGGCTTTCCTGCCTAATAGCAAGAAGAAATACACCAACATTATTAACACAATTGTTTTGTTGGTAACTGTTGTACTATTCTTAACCAGGGGATGGATGCCACTTGGGGCGCAGAACAGCTTATTTGTCAATTTCTTTTTTGTGTTAGCAATTGTAGCATTTGTACTGGGTTTCCTTATGATAATTGTTCATTTCTATCATAGTATTCTGAGTTGGGCACTGGCTCATAAAGGGATGTTTCTTTCAATACCCATATTCATCCTGATTTTCGGAATATTATCATGGCAGGGTGTAGAAAATATGGTTGGTTTTGTTGCAAATGGTGCTGCCAAAATTGGAGGGGATCTTCGTCAATCCTCCGGATGGCAATCATTGTCTAAAACATTTCCCGGTGCAGGAAAAGAGTTTATGCCTAACCTGGATGAAGGCTCCTTCCTGCTGATGCCAACCACAATGGCCCATTCCGGGGTTGAAGAAAATATAGAGGTGATAGCGAAAGTAGATCGCTATCTGGCATCGATTCCAGAGGTCAGTTCTGTGGTAGGTAAATGGGGCAGGGTCAACTCAGCCCTGGATCCTGCACCAATTTCAATGTTCGAAAATGTAATCAACTATGAGTCGGAGTATATGGTAGATGAAGATGGTAGGAGGTTGAGATTTAGTGTGGATGAAGATGGAAATTACGAATTGAATGATGGCTCTACATATAATGTTAAGAGTGATGGTTATAAGAAAATTGAGTCAAATAAATTAATACCTGATAAAAGTGGTGAGTACTTCAGGCAATGGCGCCCGGAAATTACATCTCCCAATGATATCTGGAATGAGATTGTTAAATCTACAAGAGTTCCTGGCATGACATCTGCCCCTAAGTTACAACCCATTCAAACCAGGTTAATCATGCTTTCTACAGGTATGCGGGCACCTATTGGTATTAAAGTCTATGGCCCTGACCTTAAAACGATTGAGAAAGTAGGGCTTGATCTGGAGAAAATTTTACAGCAGGTACCCAGTATAAATGGTGCGTCAGTATTTGCAGATAGAATTGTGGGAAAGCCGTACATGGAGATTGATATAGATCGGGATGCTATAGCACGCTACGGCTTAACTATCGAAGATTTCCAAATGGCAATCGGTGTAGCTATTGGTGGTAATCAGCAGACCAGTACGGTTGAAGGCAGGGAACGCTTTCCAGTAAGGGTTCGTTATGCCAGGGAGTTCAGGGATAATCCGGACGATATAAGAAAAGTACTGATACCAACACCAACAGGGGTTCAGGTTCCACTCGGTGAGTTAGCAGAAGTTACTTATCGTAGAGGACCACAAATGGTGAAAAGTGAAGACACTTTCCTGGTAGGTTATGTGATTTTCGATAAAAAGGAAGATGTAGCCGAGGTTGATGTGGTTGAAGATGCTCAACGTTTTATTAAGAAGAAGATAGATTCAGGTGAGCTCACTATTCCGGCAGGGGTTAGTTATAAGTTTACAGGTAATTATGAAAATCAGCTACGAGCAACAAAGCGGTTAGCCATTGTGGTGCCCATATCACTCCTGGTGATCTTCCTGATCCTTTATTTTCAGTTCGGCAATGTATCAACTACACTGATGGTGTTTTCTGGCATTTTTGTTGCATTTGCAGGTGGATTTATCATGATCTGGTTGTATGGACAGGGTTGGTTTATGAACTTCTCAGTAGCTGATATTGGTATGCGTGATTTGTTCCAGATGCATACTATTAACCTTTCTGTTGCCGTATGGGTTGGGTTTATAGCCCTTTTTGGCATTGCAACAGATGACGGAGTGATTATGGGTACTTATATCAAACAGGTGTTTGAGAAGGAAAAGCCTGCAACCAAAGAATCTATTCGTACAGCTATTCTTCATGCAGGGAGTAAACGTGTACGTCCTGCTATGATGACAGCCGCAACAGCAGTTATCGCCTTAATTCCGGTACTTACTTCAACGGGAAAGGGCTCAGATATCATGGTACCAATGGCTATTCCAACTTTTGGAGGAATGCTAATCCAGGTTATGACCATGTTTGTAGTACCTGTACTCTATAGTATATGGCAAGAAAGAAGTTTAACAAAAAAATAAAGTAATGAGATTGAATTATATAATAAACTATATAAATAATTATATAATTAAATATATAATTATTACAAGTTTGATATTGTGTTTTAACAACCTCAAAGCACAATCATCACTTTATGCATATCAGGATATAGCAGCCATGAACAACCCGGGTATTCAGGCGCTTTTCAAGCAATATGAGGTAGTTATGCAAAAGGTTCCACAATCAAGTGCCTTACCTGATCCAACAATTGGCTTTGGGTATTTTATCAACTCAGTTGAGACAAGGGTTGGACCACAGCAAGCTGTGCTATCTGTTTCACAGTCGTTTCCATGGTTTGGTGAACTTGGAGCTAAAGAACAGGCTGCAACAGAACGAGCAAATGCTGTACTCGAAAGGTTTAACAATGAACGATCAAAGCTGAATTTTGATGTAGCAGCGACCTATTATAGTCTTTATGTTTTGAGATCAGCTATTAAAGTCAATGAGGAGCACATTGTTCTACTAAATACCTTTAAAAACCTTGCTAAAGTACGGTTTGAGTCTGGTCAGGGATCTATGGTGGATGTTCTGCGTATTGACATGGAACTTGGTGAATTGAATAACCAGTTACAGTATCTTGAGGATAGTAAACAACCCATAGTAGCCAGGTTTGAGCAACTGCTTAATACAAAGTTTAGTGAGGAGATAAATTTGCCAGAGGTTTTATGGAGTGATGAATTAGATGCAGAAAAAGGATTGATCAAGGATTCTGTAGAGATGACAAACCCATCAATTCTAAGTCTTGAACACCAGTTGCTTTCTTACGATAAGGATGTGATTTCAGCCCGTAAAACAGGAGGCCCATCATTTACAGTGGGTATGAACTATACTTTTGTTGGAGAGCGTGAGGGTTATACGGGTTCTGATAATGGCAAGGATGCCATTTTGCCGGTGATAGGAATAAAAATTCCATTGTACAGGAAAAAATATAATGCCCGGATAAAGGAAGCGGAACTGTTCAGAGAATCAGTTGCATTGAAAAAAGTGGATAAGACAAATGAGCTGGCAGCTGGCCTTGAAAATGGTTTCCGTGATTATGATGATGCTGTACGAAGAGTGATATTATATCATAAGTTAATAATTTATGCTCAGCAGGCAATGGATCTATTGCTGTCTGAATACAGTTCAACGCAAACAAATTTCGAAGAATTAATCAGAATGAACAGAAAGCTACTGAACTATGAACTTGAACTTGAAAAAAGCAGAGCAGATCAGAATACTTCAGTGGCTTATATTAATTATTTAATGGGAAAATGAAAAGGAGTCAGAAGACCGAAGCTGGAAGCTCGAAGGAAAAAGGGAAGACACTATTGACTATGGTCTATCGACTATCAACTTAAAATATTAACGATGAAAAAACTAAATAACCTAATATCAGAGAAGCCCTTCATAATACTTGGAGGCACATTAATCATTGGTCTTTTACTGGGTTGGTTACTTTTTGGTGGAAGTGGGGCAACTTCTGGCTCTGATGTAGCTATAACAGAAGAGCATGTACATAAAGAGGGATCAACCTATACCTGTTCGATGCATCCTCAAATCCGACAGGATGAATCGGGAAGCTGTCCGATATGTGGAATGGATCTAATTCCTATTGAAAAGGATGATAGTGAAGGAATAGACCCTGATGCAGTGGTGCTGTCAGCATCGGCAATGAAGATTGCTGAAGTGGAAACAACAGTTATTGAAAAAAGAGTGCCATATAAAGAGGTTGTCTTGTCGGGTAAGGTAAAAAGTGATGAACGCAGGATAACTGAATTGACGGCCCAGTTTCCGGGTCGAATTGAAAAGCTTAATGTGAATTTCACTGGTCAGGAAGTACGTAAAGGACAGGTTCTTGCAACTATATACTCTCCGGAGCTGGTTTCAGCTCAAAAAGAGTTGTTGGAAGCCATCAAGTATAAAGAATCAAATGCTGAATTTTATAAGGCTGCAAGGACTAAACTGGAGCTTTGGCTGTTTACTGATGCTCAGATAGATGAGATTGAAAATTCAGGAAAAGTAGAGCACAACTCTAAAATACTTTCCCCGGTTTCAGGTACAGTAACAAGGAGAAACATTGCACAGGGGAATCATGTAATAGAAGGTATGTCAATGTTTCAAATAATAGACCTGAACCATTTGTGGGTGGAGTTTGATGCTTACGAAAGTGATATTCCGTGGATAAAAAGAGACGTTGAGGCAGAGGTTTCCATAAAATCTGTTCCCGGTAAGCTGTTTAAAAGCAAAGTATCCTTTATTGACCCGGTATTGAATGAAAAAACAAGAACAACTATTGTAAGGGTAGAATTGGTGAATAAATCCGGGGTTTTAAAACCGGGGATGTTTGCCCAGGCATCTGTCAAATCGATGCTTTCCGGAAACAAAGAAGCTGTTTTAGTACCTAAATCGGCAGTACTTTGGACAGGCAAAAAAGCAGTAGTTTACATAAAAGAAGACAATGGTACAACTAATGCTTTTCAATATCGGGAGATAATACTGGGTGAAGACTCCGGGTCTTGGTATGTAGTGATAGAAGGTCTTCATGAGGGGGAAGAGGTAGTAACACATGGTGCTTTTAAAATTGATGCCGCAGCTCAATTGAATGGCAGTCAGAGCATGATGAACCCTGAAGGTAGCAGACAGTCGTCTGGAGGTCATGCTGGAATGGATATAGGAGGAGATGATACTGGTAATGAAGAGATGAAGATGGATGATACTAAAACGGAGTTTGTGCTGATGGAGGTTGATTCTAAGTTCAAGGCACAATTTTCTGATGTGGTGAAAGCATATCTTTCATTAAAAGACGATTTTGTTGTAACTGATTCAAAAAAAGTAGCATCAGGGGCAAAATCTGTTCAAAAAACAATGAGTAATGTAAAAATGGAGCTGTTAAAAGGGGATGCTCACTTGATGTGGATGGATATGATGAAGATTATTAACAGTAATGTCGATAAAATTATTAAGAGCTCAAATATTGAAGATCAACGACTGGCATTTTCGGATTTGTCAGATGAAATGTATCAAGTGGTAAAGAGTTTCAACATTACAGGATTGAATATTTACTATCAGTTTTGCCCAATGGCAAAGGATAATACAGGTGCATATTGGCTCAGTTTAAATTCTGAAATCAGAAACCCGTATTTTGGTGACAAAATGCTGAAATGTGGAGAAATCATTGAGACGTTAGAATAATCTGATTTGGAATATTATCAGTGTTAACAGCATTTCTTATTTTCCTGAACGGGAGGGCAGGGGACTGTGCCATAGGAGCAATAAACACAGCAGTCTCCATTTTTCGGTTTTAAAACACTCTTGCAATTAGCACATTCGTAAAAATACTGACATGCGTTTGTAGGCATTTCTTCTTCTTGCATAAATCCGCACTCAGGACAAGTGATTATAGATTTTAGTATGATCTTCATCTTTATTTTTTATTGAACAATCATTCTATAATCCGAATTGTGCAATAGGGCTAGTAATACCTTCCGGCAAGGCGGGGAACCCTAATACATATTTCGGATTTAACCTTTTAAGATAATGTTTTTTGTACTCATTACAGCATGAATTCTTTAAGTAAAAATTATTCACTAAATTAATAGCCATAATATTAAGTATATGCAGGATATAAGTGTTATAAAAGCTTCTGGTGAAAGAGTCATTTTTAACCCGGAGAAGCTGGCACAGTCACTAACCCGGGCAGGTGCCGGACAGGATGTTATTGCAGAAGTACTGAAAGGACTGGAAGATCATCTTCATGATGGAATTACAACAAAAAAGATTTACAGGATCGCCTATAAACTCCTTAACAACTATTCAAAGCAACATGCAGGGCGCTACCGGCTTAAAGAAGCCATTTTTCAGTTGGGGCCAAGTGGTTATCCATTTGAGCACTTTGTGGGAGAGCTTTTAAAAAACCAGGGCTATAACGTAGATGTTGGCATAACGGTAATGGGCAAATGCGTAAACCACGAGGTGGATGTGATAGCGGAGAACGATCAGAACCATTTTATGGTAGAGTGCAAGTTTCATTCTTCACCAGGGAAAAAGAGCAATGTGGTTGTTCCCCTCTACATACATTCGAGGTTCAGGGATATCGAGGCCTCTATGAAAAGTTTACCAGGCTATAACACCAAGCTACATCAAAGCTGGGTGGTAACCAATACACGCTTTACCCAGGATGCTATTGACTATGGTAAATGTGCGGGTATGAACCTTGTTAGCTGGGATTACCCGGAAGACACTAATCTTAGAAACCGGATTGACAGGTCAGGATTGCATCCTGTTACTTCATTAACAAGTTTAAAAAAGACGGAAAAACAGTATTTACTTTCGAAGGATATTGTTACCTGTCAGAATTTTATGGATAACCAGGATCAGTTTTTTGAGATGGGCATAAGTACCAGGAGAAAATTTAAAATTTTGAATGATATCAATGAATTGATAAAACATTAAGCTTTTTGACTAATAATTAGCATATATACCATAAAAAAGCCTCGGCTATGTAAACCAAGGCTATTAATTCATTTAATATGTTAAGTAAGTTTAAATTAAAACGTATAACTCAATGCTAATTGTACAACTCTACTTTTAAGCTCCTGGTTAACATTATAAAACGCATTTTCCTGAGGATCATCATTATTATCGGTAAGACCAAGATTGTATCTCAAATCCAGACCAATACCCATATCAAAATTGTATGCAATACCCAATCCAACAGAAACATCTAAGTTTTTATACACCGCATCTGCGTTGAAGATATCCTGCTCGCCACTCACCTTATCTTCCTCTTCAAATTCACCATCAACCAGAAACCCGACTTGAGGTCCAGCAAATAGATAGATACTGTTGGATAAATTGTATTTAGCCAGAAAAGTTGCGTTCAGGTAAGTGAGTTTAACCTTCTGAGTTACTTCTACATCTTCATCGTTTGCTCCTTGTGTAGAAATGGTAAGTTCAGGACGAAACCAGAAATTATCAGCCAACCCCAGCTCAGCAAAACCACCAACATTCAGCCCGAGCCGCATCGATGGTGCAGGTGGGTCAGATTCTGGTGCAACATCCAAATTACTTAAGTTGACACCAACTTTTACTCCATATTGAATATCCTGAGCATTTAATAATGCTGTACTTCCTATTATAACTGCAAGTGAGAAAATGATTTTCTTCATATTTAATTGGTTATATGAGTTGATACTTTGTTTTAACAACCCTGGCTTAAAGAATAACTGCCATCACCATTAAAGTCCGTTAAAACAACAGTAATTGTCCAGGCTCCAGGAGTGCCGCTGGCAGAGCATATATTTCTTGAATCATCACCAACACCAACAGTCAGGGTTTCGTTAGCAACTTCAGTTCCATCAGCGTCTTTAATAATTACCTGAAAACTTCCACCGTCAGCAGCCGTTATGTCCATGTTTAATTCTGCTGTTGCCAGGGAGTTATCCCAATCAAAAGTAGAAGTGGCATCACCTCCGCCACCCACTACATCTCCATCATTTGTTGCTGATGTGAAATTAATTGTCGGGAAAGTACATGTGCCATTATCCTTTTTGGCATCTATGCTGAAGTTGTCTGCACTAGGATCGGTACAACCCTTTTCTTTGCAACTTGTTAGAGAGGTTGTACTAATGACTCCAACTAGTACTGCAGTTAATAATAAATTTACTTTTTTCATGATGGTTAGGTTTTCTTGAATTTTTATTTTCTTAATATATAACTGATGAAAATAGAAATATCCTACCCGTAAATTTTTTTTGGGGGGGGGGGGGGTAGTACTAGGAGGAAAGTTAAGATTCTGAATGATTTTAATGAATTGATAAATCATTAATCAAATTGTTGATTATCAATTTCATCACTATTGTAAAGTCGTTAAAAATAGTTATATTTGACTCATAACGTTATACTATGAAAACAATATTAGCCCTAATATTGGCAACGATTGTGTTGGTAAGTTGCCAGTTTAATAGCCTTGATGACCCTACAGATTGCACCCAATCTGATTTAGGATTTAATACAACAGTGATAGACGCTCAATGTAGTGACAATGGCTCCATTGATATTGTAACTACTGGAGGTGAAGCACCGTATTCTTTTACAATAGATGGAGGCTCAGCCCAGCAGAGTTCTTTAATTGAGAACCTGTTTGCTGGTGATTACCTTGTAAAGGTGACAGATAATCTTGGTTGTAGTGTTGAATCTACTGTTACCGTTAACAATGTTAATGGATTGATCGCTACTGCATCTGTTTCAAATTCAGATTGTGGAGCTGAGAATGGAAGTATTGATATTACAGCGTCTAACGGGTTAGAACCGTACCAGTATCAACTAGGGAATAATCCACCTGAGTCATCGTCATTGTTTACAGTTGGTGCTGGCAGCTATGATATTACGGTAATTGATGCTAATGGATGTGAGTTTACAATCACTCAACAGGTATACACATCTGTTACTTTTAGTACAAATATTCAACCCATCATTGCTAACTCTTGTTCTACTTCAGCGTGTCATGATGGTTCAAACAATTTATCTAACTTTACAATTTTCTCAGAGGTTCAGGCAAATGCCTCTATGATAAAGTCCAGAACCCAATCTGGCAGTATGCCAAAGAATGGATCATTGACACAAGAACAGATTGACCTGATTGCTTGTTGGGTAGATGATGGAGCTCAAGATAATTAATATTTAGAGATTCACAATTATCGTACTTATTGCTCTTTAACCGGTTAAATTTTGCTAAGAATTATTAGTTAGTGACTGATTTGTTTAATGGAAAATGAAATGATCTAATTTATCAATAACATTTCTGGTGGTTTACAACTAATAGGACTTTAAAAGCTAATTCTTAACATAAGATTAGGAGTAATACCAAGTGCCAGTTGCTGAACTTCAACAAGCTCATCATTTTCAGTTTTATAAAAGATATTATAGATGTTTTTGTGGTTGGTAAGATTCCAAATCGAGCCACCTAATTGTGCATTGATCTTTGATGACAGGTTAAAATTATATTTTACAGATAGATCAAACCTTAAATAATCAGGTAATCGGTCTTCATTTGGGATTTGATAGTCAATCTGGTTATTGACAATCCCGTTAGCGATGGTGTAAGGTTTTCCAGTACGCCAATTCAGTCCAATTGAAGTATTTAGATTTTTATAGGTATAGTTTATTCCTGAATTTAAAGCATGTGTAATGTCGAGATTACTTGGGAATTGAGGCGGACTAAATGATTCAAATGTGTAGGTATTTTGTGACAAGGTATAACTTGCCCATGCAGAAATTTGATTAAACTTTTTATTGGCCAGCACTTCAATTCCGGAAACATTATAGATACCTCTACTTTTCACAAACTGAAACTGATTTTGAAATCCCTGGCTGGTAGAGCTTAATCCTTCTACATTTTTAATATAACCTTCAATACTTATGAGAAAGTCGTTTTTATCATAGCTCAATCCTAGTGAAGCTTGCTTACTTCGCATTATAGGAATGTCATTGTTGTTAGCCAATACCCAGCGCCTTTTTTCAACACCTAAAAAATCACTTTGGTAGTCAATAATTTGAGTGGCACTTTGGTTTTTCATTTCTCCGGCTACTTCCATCGAAACAAAATCATAAATTTTTTGGCTGAGAACCAACCTGGGTTCAATGAATACTGATTGATACTTAGGATAATAATTACCTCGAATACCAAACCTAATATTCGAATTACCTGAACCTGACCTGTATTCTGCCTCAGAATATAGTGCATGCATACGGATTACCCTTTTAATATATCTGTAAAACACCGGGTTATTAAGATCTTCTAAATTACTGATCCCGGTCTCATGGAAATGATATCCTGCAATAATATCAATTCTGTTTTTAACAGGCCAGAACAGATCCAGTTTGAGACTATTATCAAGCACTTCGTTTTTTTGAATGAATTGCTGGTTATTGGTAATATCAAAGTTGATGGCATCCAGAATATAGTTTGATAAGGACGCTTGAATTGAAGTGCTGATCTGATTATTCCATAATCTATGATACTCAATCCCTGTAGCGATACTTCTTTGCTTTAAACTACTTGTTTTTGACTCAGAATCACTTAGGGTAATTACGTTTTCAGTATAATCAAGTTGATTATAAATATTCAAAAAATGAATACGAAGTTTATCATGATTGGTAATATCATATATCAAACTGCCACTCACATCATAAAACCAGAAGTTTTCATCTGAATTAAATGCAGTATCACTATCAATGGTTGAACTTTTAGCAATTTCTGAATCAATGAATGCCCGGTCGAAATATTTATTATAAACCGGTGTTTTAACCATATCCGTAATAGACCTTCTACCTGAAAATTGAAGAGCAACCTTCTTACTTAAAGGAATTTTAAGAAAAAGATCAGCATTAATCATACTCAATCCCAGCCCTCCTGATGGTTGATCTGGTATATCATAGTTTGACTTAATATCAATCGTACTAGACACACTGTTGCCCATAGCGGCTGTTGTGCCATTTTTAATAATGTTTATATTCTTGTAGAGATAGGGATTAAATGCTGAAATTAATCCAAAGAAATGCCCTGTCTGGAACATCCTGATGCCATTCCATAATACCAGGTTCTGGTCATTTGTGCCTCCTCTTACATTTATATGAGAAACAGTTTCGTTAATGCTCTCAATACCAGGGAGTGATTGAATACTTTGTAGTACATCTGGTTCAGTGAGCCCGGGTAATATTCCGAAGTTATCAATATCTATGACAAAAGAACCATCCAGATTTTTGTGTAGTCCACTAGTTAAAAGGTTATAAATTATAACCTCACTAAGTTCTTTGGAAGCAGGCTTAAGAGAGATGGTACTGCAATTATTACTGGTTTCTATAAAATTGGTTACTGAGAGTGTAAATGGCTCATATCCAAGCATCCTAATTTCAAATGTGGCTGTCAACGGAGCGTCTTTAACCTGGAAAAATCCATCGATATCACTAATTCTAATGATATTATGATTACTTATCGTTGCCCCAACAATGACACTTTTGTCTTCTGAGTCTACAAGATAACCACAAATATTACCCTTAATATTATTTACCTTATTTATAGTAATAAACCTGTCATTGAGTATTTCAAAATTTAATGATGTTTCTTCTCTTAAATAATCAAGGGATTCATTTAAATCAAGAGAATCAACGGGAGGGTTAATTTTGATTGACTCTACTGTCTTATCAGCATAAGTGAAACTTACATTGAATTTAGTTTCCAGATTGAGTAGTATTTGTTGCAGGGGAATTGGATTGCTTGTATTTTGTGCATGGCCATAGATGCTTAATACAAGTAAAAAATAACAGATAAATAATTTGCTATTGGGTATCAACGGTTAGGAAAATAAGCTTGTTACCTTTCATTTCATACTCCAAACTTAACGGAATACAAAATGTTTTCAATGCAAGATCAAGATTATTATGTGTGAATCGGCCTGTAAATAATTGATTCATATCGACCTTTTCTGTTGACACTGATACATCGTATTGTCTTTCCAATTCTTTTATTACATATTTTACAGGCGTGCTAATAAATGCGCTTTCATCCATTAACCATGCAGGTGAGAGATCGTTAATATTTGATTGTGTATAGTTTTCACTTCCAATCACCCTGAACATATCCTGTGGTGAAAGCTTGATTTTATTTTCTTGATATTCTACTGATACAGAACCCTCATAGCAGATAACTTCAAAGTATTCATCTCTTATATTAACACTGAATTGGGTACCTAAAACAACAACATTTCCATGTTCTGTTTCAACAGTAAACCTTGATCCTTTAGCAACTTTAAAAAATGCATTTCCGGCAAGTCTAAGTTGTCGTTTCTTTTTCCAGGTAGCAGTAGAATAGGCAATGCTTGATAAGGCATTTAGAACTACAGTTGACTCATCAGGTAGGCTAATTTCTGTTTTTTCTGCAATACCTGTATTGATGGTAGTGGTTGGGTTGTAAAACCAGAAAATATACCCTAAGAGAACAATAGCCAGGACCGCAGCTACCTTCATCAATGGTTGTAGCCAGGACATTTTTATCACCCTGCCAGCTTTTTCTTTAGTAAGATTTAATTTTTCACGTTCTGCCTTTACATCAAATTCAGGAGCCTTAAAGTTAGCAAGAGCAACATCCAGTTTAATCAGAGAATTATAATCTTCAGATTGCATGAATTCTGCCCTTTCTTCATCATTTAGGGTATTGTTTAACCACTTTTCTATGTACTCCTTATTCTCCATTATAACCTTTACAACTATATAACTGTCTTAAATCAATTTTTCCTACCATATATCAACACATTTCAAATATTCTCAATTTTTGATCTTAACTTATTTAATGCAGTATAGATTCTTTTCTCAACGGCTTTCCTTGAAATCCCTAACATATTTGCGATTTCCTGATGCTTCTTTCCTTCAACCCGGTTTAACATGAATGTTACCCGTTGCTCTTCAGAGAGTTCATTCAAGGCTGTTTCGAGTCTTTCCTTATATTCTTTTTCCAGCAATTTAAATTCAGGTGACTCACTGGAGTAGTCTTTTGGTTTAGCCTCAGCATATTTGAGGGCTGTTTTATCCCTGGCTATCTGGCTTAATGTTTGGTTATTGGCTACCGTAAACAGAAATCCCCGTGCTTTTTCAGGAGGAACCTTATGACAATTGTCCCATAGCTTGATAAATGCCTCCTGAACAAGATCATGTGGGTTGTTACCCGGACCATATTTATAATAAAGGAATTTAAAAAGGTCGTCAGCATTATCTTCATAGATTTTATCAAAGACCTTTTGATCACAAACCGTATTGAGGGATTTTGAATCCATTATATCTAAAATAATCATCCAAAAGTATAAATAATTTTAAAGCTGGTAGGAGATTTTGACTTCAACCTGTTTTATTGATGTAGTTTGAAGAAAAAAAGTAACTCACAATACTATATGAAAAGAATATTACAAATCATTGGTTCAGTTCTGCTCTTCAGTGCTTGTCAGTTCGAAGAAGTCATAGTTAAGAACCCTGAAAACGAGGGTGCAATAGGGGCAAGGTCATCATTAGCAGGGTTAGTGCTGCAAACGACTATGAATGATGGCTCACAGGATAATATTATTGATAATTCAAGTTGCATAAGTATTCAACTACCCGTAACAGTGCTGGTTAATGGTATTACTGTCCAGGTAGATTCAACTGATGATTTCTTGAAAATTGAGCGAATTTTTGATGATTTGGAAGACGATATCGATACGCTTACTATTAATTTCCCGATTACAGTTATCCAGGCAGATTTTACAGAAGTGACTGTTAATTCTGAAGATGAGATGAAGGAATTAATAGAAGGGTGTATAGAAGGAGGCGAGGATCCTGATATTGAATGTATTGACTTTGTTTATCCAATTAATGTGTCATTTTATGACTCAGCGAATCAAATCACTGATGTTTTTACCCTGAATAATGATGAAAACTTTTATGATTTGATTGAATCAATGGATGAAAATGTATTAATAAGTATTGAGTTCCCAATTACAGTAATTGTTTCTGACAGCATAGAAATTGGCGTTAATAGTAATTTAGAGCTTGAAGGGATTATTGAGACCTACGCTGATCAGTGTGATGAGGATGATGATAACGACTATAGTGATGATGATATTGATGATTCTGGTTTGGTCGCACTTCTTTTAAGTGGAGAATGGGTTGTTGAAGAGTTTGTTGATGAGACTGATTATACTATTAATTTTCAGGGATATTTCTTTTCTTTTAATGATGATGGCAGCGCTTTGGTTAGAGAAGGGGAGGACAATACTGAAGGATCATGGGAATCCTATGGTGATGATGGTTTTATAGAACTTGATTTAAATTTCGGATCAGTATCACCTTT
>JBDLIU010000029.1:0-27313 GCA_039714715.1 Bacteroidota bacterium | reverse complement strand
CCTCTCCAAAAGCTGGCCAATCTTTGTATTTGCTGTATGCTACGAGTGCTTTCCACATTTGTGTTCCTCTTTCATATTCAATGATTTTAATACCATTCAGGTAATGAGTAACTTTATTCCCTCTCACCTCGATCCTTGCCCTGTTCCATTTGCCTACTCCAAAAAATCTCTTCGGATTGTTATCTTGTCCATATAGCAGGGCATCTGCAGTGATAAGATCGTAGAGTGAACCCAGTGTTCTGTTGCCAGCTATTCCATTTTTTGCATCAGGATGGTTCTTGTCATCAAGGATCTGAAATTCGCAACCTATGGCACTTCCTGCTCCTTTATTAAGATCCGGATCAACAAAGTACTTTATCCCACTGTTCGCTCCTCTGGTGATCCTAAAATCTACTTCCAGGATAAAGTTCTTGTATGTATTTACTGTAACAATATCTCCTCCATTTCTTGATTCTCCTCCTTCACTTCTTTCAACTGTTAGTACACCATCTTCAATGGACCATCCTTTTTGAGGGAAGTCGGTAAGTTTAGCTCCTCTCCATCCTTCAGTAGTTTTTCCATCCCAGAGAAATTTCCAACCCAGATTTTTCTCCACTTCTGTAAGCTGATTGTTCAGATAGCTGACTTCAGGTGCAGCTTTACCAGGGTTAAGGATAGCTTTTTCCAGATTATTGGTTGAAATTCGGATATTTCTCCAATGTATCTCTTTGCCAGCCTCATCTTTATTATTGCCTATACCATGTACCTGTAAGGCAATAAATCCTTCTTTACTGACTTCATCAACCATATTGGCGTAAGGCACACCATTTACATATGTCCGTATTGTATTGCCAATCGCTTCAACTCTAAAAAGGTTCCAGTCACCCCTCTTGAAACTTTGTGTTGCCTCCATATTGTAGCTCATGGGATAAAGCCATCCTCTTCCGGCTTCTTCATAGATCCCCCCAACCCAGACACGATCAAGATGCTGATCACACTCCACCTGGTAACCATTTACCCTGGGCTTACCATTTGGTAATTGACTATGACTTCTGAACTGAACACCAGAATTAAGAGTCACATCTTTTTTCATCTCATATTCAAGGATAAAATCACTGTATGTCTTCTTGGTAGCCAGGAATGTATTGGGTGTTCCGGTCATTGTAATCCCTACAATCTCTCCATTCTCTACCTTAAACTCGGCTTTTCCATCAAGCTTTTTCCATTCCTTGAGGTTTCTTCCATTAAACAATTCCTCCCATTCTGTTTGCTGAGAAAAAGCTGTAACTGAAAATGCTGCCAGCACTAAAAGAAAAAATAATTTTTGCATTGTTTCTGTTTTATTGAATTAATTTAATCTACTTACAACCTATTTGCTCTTGGTTCCATTGTTGTCAACTCTGAAATTTTAACCGGATCGCCTGATTCAATGCTTTTTCTGGCTGCAATTCCAATAAGAATTGACATCACACCATCTCTAAGTCCGGCTGCTCTTTCAAATGGATCTTCCTTACCTGAGTCAATAAAGATTTTATTCTGTAATCTGCTATCGCCACCACCATGGCCTCCTTTTACAACCGGCACTTTTACGGTTTCAAATTCTTCCCAGAGTTTATGTACAATAATTGGTTCAAATTCTTCTTTCTCAATTGCATTTTGATCCATCTCTTGAGCATGCATCTCTGCCTGGTTAATGGATACATTTTTTTGATACGGTATATCCAACCATGCTTCAATTCTTCCTTTTGTACCATTAAATGTTATGCGCCAACCCTCAAATGGTGAATAGGTTGTTAATGAGTAATTCACTAAAACATCATTTTTGTATTTAACCTGTGCCGACATTTTATCGTAAATGTTAATCTCCTCCCGGAACAAGCAATTATCCCGGATATAACCATCATATTTCTCATTTTTAACATATAAATCCATAAGTCGTTTGCTCGTTGTTATATCCCAATAAAACTCACAATTTGATTTATGTTCGCAAGTGCGGCATTTATCTCCCCTGAATGGTCCGTTTTCACCATAATACTCCAAATCTCCATATGCAAATACTTCAGCAGGATCAGAATCAATCCACCAATTCAAGAGGTCGAAATGATGCGTGGCTTTATGTACCCAAAGCGTACCCCCTTCTTGTCGTAAGCCATGCCACCTTCTAAAATAGGAGGCCCCATGGTAAGTATTGAGGTACCAGTGAAAGTCTACCGACCTTAATTCACCAATCTCGTTATTGGCTAATAGTTCTTTGATCTTTGTTGGATAAGGACTCCAGCGATAATTAAACCCAACAATTAGCTTTTTATTCGTCCGTTCTTCTGCATCAATAATTGCCTGGGCCTTTGTTTCATCAATGGTGAGTGGTTTTTCTGTTAGAACATCACAGCCCATGTCTAGTCCTTTTACTATAAACTCATGATGTGTTGAATCTTTTGTTGTAACTATCAGCAAATCGGGCTGCGTCTCCCTAATCATTTTATCAAAATCAGTGAAGGTAGGACATGACACTCCAATATACTTGCGACCATATTCCAACCTACCCAGATTATTGTCACTAAGTCCAACAAACTCCAGAATATCTGAATAATTATCTACTAACCTTTTACCCCAAAAACTAGTACCTCTAATTCCGGTTCCAACTAAGGCAACCTTAAGCTTTTTTGGCTTCCCGAAAGAAAATGCACTCAGAGGCACTGCTGTACTTGCTGCAAGCATACTTACTGATTTTAGAAAATGTCTTCTTGAGTGTTTCATTTTACTATCTTTTATTTCATTAAAAGTGCTTGTATGAACATTGCACACTTATACAGTAATCTCTATTGTTTATAGATCATCTCATAGGTATAAGGAATGTTGGTTTTCATCCTCTCTTTTACCGTAGCATCAATCCACTCATCTGAAAATGGCACCCTTTTAACATATTGCATAGAAACATTTTCAACGCGTCCATACTTATAGTCATAGGTAAACTTGCCATTCTTGCCAATCACATTTTCTTCCAGCAGAGTGTTTGGTACTGAAATATAGAATTCACTGTCTTCATTACGATTTTTACCCCAGAGATCTTCTTCAACCATGTAGCTATAAAGCTCAGCACCAAGTGATTCTGATGGATCTATAAATTGAATATCTTCAGCAATTAAAGCTTCATAAGTTTCATTCAATCCTCGTATATATAAAAAATGCTCCTTGATCTGCTCTACCTCATATGGGTAATGAGTACAACCCAGGATTACACGTGAAATCGTTTTATCCGGGTAAATATCAAGAGTATTTTTTACCATGTGTGTTACCATATACCTGATATAGTTGTTGACCGAATTAAGTTGCGCGTGTTTTCTGTCACCATTATCATTAGTAGCCACCAGCAAACTATTACCTTCTTCAAAATTATACTCTTCCCATAGTGATTCATCCAAAGGATATTTTTCATGGCCGATGTCTGGACCCTGGTAAGCCTTGCTATCTCTAGGATTTGTAGCCTGAGGATCAATATAGTTTAAGTCACCATCGATAGCCCCAGCCAAACCAATACCCGCCTGTTGCACTATAGCAATATCTCCACCATAGTTTTTTAGAATTGCTTTTGGGTAACCTTTGGATGAAACTGTGCCTTCCGTGGCAAGTACTCCAATAATACTTTTTTCAGGATTCTGAAGATTTGATAAAACCTCCCTGGCACCGGCATCTACAATGCCAAATATTTCAACATCCAGTCCCCAATAATCTACTGCGTTCTGAACTGTTTCAAGCCCATAAGCTGTGGCGGTGTTACATGCAATTACTATGGCTTTAACATTTTGTTTGTCATGTTTCGATGTATTTTCATCGGGTGAAGTATAGTATTCATCATCCAGTAAAAACTGCACATCTTTAATTACCAGTTCCCTTAAAAAATCAGCTTTCCCCTCTGCATCATACCTGCCGTATGGCATGTTGGCATCATCGGCCAGGTAGATAAATTTTTCTGCTGCGAAATCCATTTCACCATCTGTTCCTTTCTGATGCGAGGAATTGTTAAAATTGTCCATCTCATAAATGGTATTTAAAACGGCCAGCCCTCCGGTGCCTGAATCAAACACTCCAATGGGTAAGCTTTTTCTATCCTCCGGATATTCGTCTAAAGGGATATAAAACTGACTTTCTTTATCACTTTTAATTTCTGATACAATTTTGAATTTTGGTTCTTCTTTCTGATTTTGATTAGTTTCTTGTTTTGGAGTACAGCTAAATATCAATATCAGCAAACCAGATACGTAGAATTGATACTTGTAAAGTCTTTTCATTCGATCGGGATTATGTCAACAGTTATAAATGTAGTTTTTTTCTCTGTTGAATTAAAGCATATTACTTTCAAAGCTCCCAATTTATGATAAATGGAGATAGAAGGTTAAAGCATTTTTAACGCACAGGCTCACTAATTGCTTCAATATACCTTCCCGCCCAGTACGGTAATAAATAGATGTACGGTGGGTACTCCCTTCTACCATCGCTACCACCATTGTTTCGATAAGCACCATTATGTAAGTGAAGTGGTCGTTCATCCTGCGGCAGCACTTCGGTATACTCCTGTCTTCTGAAATTTGGCTCAACTCCTTCTAAATCCTTGCGATAGGAATTGTCCACTTTCCAGTCAATCAGATCCATGGGGAATTCCTTTAACCACCAGATCGATTCTTCTCTATCATAATCAGTACCACCTGAAATAGCGTACAGGTAATTCCAAAGTGGATTTTTTTCATTTCTCTCAATCTTCCAATGGCTTTTAACTGCAGCAAAATGTTTCTGTTCTTGTTCTTCGGAGAAAGAATAATTCACAAAGGCCGGAGCCGTTAGAAAATACATTTCATCATCGGAATGGTTCCATGCATCACTTAGCATCTCTCCCTCTTCGTAACCTATAACTGTGGCTGGACGATTGGCATTTTCATCATATCCGTACTTTTTAATTAGTTTCTCTGCAGCTTTTTTATACTTCTTATCGCCCGTATAATGATAGGTTGTTTGTAGAAATGCCAGAATCAAAGTTGAGTTTAGGCGTCTATCTCCCACATTGATTGGAAAGCTATTTACATAATCAGGATTCCACCTGCCCCACTGGGTAGGCTCGCCATTCCATGTTACAAGGTACCAGTCATTCCTCATAATGTGATCCATTTCGATCCTTATCTGATGTATAGCCTTGTCTCGCCACTCTTTGTCAGGTGCCAGTTCTGCAAAGAGGGCATAAACAAAAAAATGGCCACATGACTCATCACTACTTGTAGTTGATTTCCAACGCCAGCGATCATCTTCGTTATCGGCTATTCGCCATATCTTTTTTTCTTCGGGAATATTCGGGTTCGACCCACTTGATTGGTAACCATCAACCTCATACGTCCTGGCCGGGAATCCATCGATACCGCTGATGGCTGTAAGTCTCTCCATGGCCTCAAATGCTTCGTATGCGTTTTGTTTTGCATCTTCCGACTTAGTTACTGCATACCTAAACAGTTCCCCCGCCAGATACATCGAGGTCCAGAGTCCATCATTATCGGTATCTCTTAAAACTGCAGTAGAAAGGTCACCCGGAGTTTGCAGATTAAGTTCTGAACTAAATCCATATCGAACATGTCTTAATCGTTGGACTTTTTGAAAATATTCTGCTTTTTCTGCCAGTGTTATCTCCACAAAATTGATTTTGCTCAAACCAGTTTTTGTAAGAATCAACACACTGTTATCAGGCCCTTCTGCTATATCAATCACATGGTCATCTGCCAACCAGCGCCTGGATGCATAGTAGTCATACTTCCCGTCTTTACGAAGCTTGAAAGCTCCTTTCGATGAACCAACCCATAGTTCTTCATCAATATTTTCAACTATTGTGATTTCAGTCCATGGAAGTTTTTGATTTAATTTGCCTGCTTTAAATGTATTTGCATTTATTTCAATCACACCTTTTTTTGTACCCAAAACAATCTTATCGTTAAATAAAGCAAGGGAAGTTAAATTGTTACCTGTATAAACTTTTAGTAATTTCCTGCCGATTGGATCAAGTTGATATAGTACTTCTGATGTGAGGACAAAATACCTGTTTTCCTGGTTATCAAAGATGATTTCCAACGCATTAAAGTCAGTAATTATCTCCTCCCAAACTTTGGTTCTATCTTGATATAAAATAAGCCCATTGCCTGATGCAACAAGTGTTTCATAGTAACTACCCATAGAAAATAACTTTGGATTTTCGATACCATGTTCGATATAGAATTTACCGGCCCATGAGTTACTGAGCACTGCCTTATCTGTGAGGTAAACAAACTGATCCTGGTAAGTATCAAATGCTACGATATTCATATCAGTAAGTGGGCGATAGCGTAAGTCTGCTTTTAGTCCCTTCTCAAAAGGGTGAAGTAATCCTTCAGAAGACAGAATGTTAACAACCTTGTTCCTATCGCTTCTAACTTGACTTAGAACCAGATCCTGACCATCTGGCAACTGATATTTTTCGGCATAATCCTGGATAAATGGCTTATCCTGATATGGCTGTGCCATGACAGTAATTGAAGTGAAAAGCAGAATAAATAATACTATATTTTTCATCGGAACATTGATTTTATTAACGTATTCAAAATTATGGTGAACAATAATTAGCTGCTACATACTTTTTGGATTACACAAATGGTAAATTAACCCATAGTCGTAGGATATCCTACGGCCATGTATGATTTTGGGTAATATTTTATAATGATATTCCCCTCCGCCAGGGGATAAAATCATTTTGATTATTAAGGGTAGCCTTAGAATTCTTTGTCCCGCTCGCAATTTCCAGTATTAATTCTATTAATTCATCCCCTACTTCAGCAATGGTTTTTACTCCAGTGATTATTGGCCCGGCATCAAGATCAATGATATCATCCATCCTTTCAGCCAGCTCAGAATTAGATGATACTTTAATAACAGGTGAGACAGCATTCCCTGTTGGTGTTCCCAGCCCGGTGGTAAACAAAATTATATTGGCTCCTGCACCAGCAAGAATAGTGGTACTTTCTACATCATTGCCCGGTGTGCAGACTAATGACAATCCTTTATTGTTAACATACTCTCCATAATCCAAAACTGATATTACCGGTGAAGAGCCTGCTTTTCTGGCTGCCCCTGCTGATTTCATAGCATCGGTTATAAGCCCATCTTTGATATTGCCCGGAGATGGATTCATGTCAAATCCTGAGCCTGCTACTTTTGCATCGTTTTCATATTTACTCATCAAATTCAGGAACTTCGTAGCATTGCCAGGATTGGCGCATCGGTCTACAATATTCTGTTCTGCTCCGCATAGTTCAGGGAATTCACCCAGCATAACCGCCCCCCCCAGAGCCACGATAATATCAGAAACATAACCCAAGACCGGATTGGCAGAAATACCCGAAAATCCATCGGACCCACCACATTCCAGACCGATCGTAAGGTTGGTAAGTGAAGCTGGTTCTCTTTCCTGTTTATCAGCGAGTAGAATGGCATACATGGATTCCAGTATAGCCTGATTCAGCATAGTTTCTTTTGTGCCCAACTCCTGCTGATCATATATCAGTAATGGCTTATTAAAATCAGGATTTATGGCTTTAACAGACTTCCTAAACAGTTCCACTTCCAAATTCTGACAGCCCAGGCTTAACACTGTTGCTCCAGCCACATTCGGATTATTAAGATAGCCAGCCAATAATCTTGATAACTCCTCAGCATCCTGCCTCGTACTACCGCAACCACCATTGTGTGTGATAAACTTCAGTTCAATATTATTGAGTGGCGAGGTGTTTTTCGCTTCTATCTCTGAATTATCTGCAAGTTCATCTTGCAGTACAGATCGTAACAATTGCTGATATTCTGTAGGTTGAGCATATCCCAATTCTTTTTCGAATGTCTCCTTAAGGGTTTCAATGTTTTTATTCTCGCAGAATACAAGCGGGAAAAACAACCAGATGTTTTGTGTGCCCACCTGTCCTTCATTTCGTTTGAAACCCATGAATTGTCTTCCCTTCCACTTCGAAACATCCGGCTTTGTCCAATTTACATCTCCTTTTTTACCTGACACCTTTGCTGTACTATGTTGCACATTCGTTGTGGCTATAACCTCGCCCTTCTTAATATCACAAGTGGTTTTTCCAACAACTACCCCATACATTATCACCTCTTCATCCTTCCTCAGTTCCTTCAAAGTAAACTTGTGCTTAGCACTTACAGCCGTCTTCAGCGTAACTGGTATTTCATTCACAGACACAGTATCACCAGCTGCCAGATCGCTTAAAGCAACTGCTACATTATCATTTTCATGTATGGTGATAGCTTTATGATTCATTTCTAATGGTTATTGCATGACTCGATCCATGCTTCCTCAATACCCTTTTCTTCAATCAGATTAATATTTCTACACAGCATATCTGATAACCCAGGTAAATCTATCAGGCTTCTTCCCCAAAGGTCATTATTCTCAAGCACTGACTTAACAATTTCTTCAATAGAATTCTTATTCCAAAGGCCTTTAAAATATGCCTCGATCCCTCGATCGTCATTTACAGGCATGTCTTTCCCCTTATAAAATACGATTAATGCCGCAAATGCTAATACAAGGTTATCAGGAAGTTTGCCATACTTGCTTTCATGCTCTAAGATACTTGGTAAAACCCTAACCCTGAATTTTGAAATGGAATTTAGAGCAATACTGCTTAACTGGTGCTTTATAGCTGGATTCTTAAATCTGTTTAATATCGCTTCTGTATAGGATTTTATAACTTCTTCCGGAAAGTCAAGTGTTGGACACACTTCATTAAAAAGTAAATCCTCTACGAATTGCTTTGTAAACGATGCCTCTACTGTTTGCTTAACTGTTGAATTACCATGAAGCAACCCAACCGGCACCATGCTAGTATGGGCTCCATTAAGAATCCTTACTTTACGGGTACGATATGGTTGGAGATCATCCACAAGGAGTACATTCAGATTGCTATCATCGAACAATTGGTGGAGTCGTTCATTATTTGTGCCTTCGATTACCCATAGATGATAATGTTCAGCCGTAACGATCAGGTTATCATTATATCCAACCTTGTTCTGATATTCTTCAATCCTGCCTTTAGGAAAGCCTGTAACAATTCGATCCACCAAAGTGTTATGAAATGAATTGGCGTTCAGTAGCCAGCCTTTGAAGTCATCTCCCAGGTTCCAGGCATCTATGTGTTGGAAAATACACTTTTTAAGTTCTCCGGCATTGTTTTCAATCAACTCACAAGGAAGAATGGTTAGTCCTTTTTTTATATCCGCATTAAAATATTGATATCGCTGATAAAGGAATTGGGTCAGTTTACCCGGAAAACTCCTGGCGGCTTTCCCTTCTGGCATTTCTTCATTAATAAACTGTATTCCTGCTTCTGTTGTATTAGAAACTACGAATTCTAATGTATCAATCTCAGCTAAACTGATGTAATCCTGGTACGATTCAAATGGATCAATGCAGTTCATAACCGATTTAATCAATCGAATATCCTCAACTTGCTCCCCATCAACAATTCCCTCAGTGAATACATGATACAAACCATCTTGCTTGTTGATGAGATCAGTAAGTCCTTCTTTTATGGGTTGTACAATTGATACCTGTCCATTGAGCTTCCCCTGGTTATTCAAATCATCGAGAATCCAGTCTACAAAAGCCCGCAGAAAATTACCTTCTCCAAACTGCACCACTTTTACTGGATCAGTTCGGGTAACTTCTACCGCTGATAAATTGAGTTCTTTCATTCTATCTAATCAATAAATCCAAACAGTTTTGGTAACCAAAGGCTTAATTCAGGGATATAAGTTATTAATAGCAACCCCACAATCATCGCCACAAAGAATGGTATCATGGGTTTGATCACATCTTCAATATTCAAACGGGCCACACTGCATCCCACAAATAATAGTGTTCCCACCGGAGGCGTACAAATGCCAACACTAAGGTTAAGGATCAGGATAATACCAAAATGGATTGGGTCTAATCCTAACTGCTGGGTAACCACCGGTAGAAAGATTGGGGTGAAGATTAAAACAGCCGGGGTCATATCCATAAAAGTGCCCACTACCAAAAGAATGATGTTGATTAGCAGCAGAATAATAATTGGATTATCACTTAAACTCAACAATCCGGCACTTACTGTTTGAGGTATATCTTCATAAGCCATCACCCATGATAATGCCATGGATGTGCCCACCAGGAATAAAACAATAGATGATGTGGTAATGGTTTTGAGAAGCACTTCTGGCAACTCCTTAACGGTTATCTCTTTGTAAATAAATGCCAGGATGGCTGCATATAAAACGGCTATGGCTGATGCTTCAGTGGCTGTAAAAATTCCTGCAATTATTCCACCAATCACTACAATCAGTAAAAATAAGCTTGGTATTGCCCTGAAGAAAATTCTCATTGCTTCCCTGAATCGCACCTTTTCTGCCAGGGGATAATTTTTTCGATAAGCAACAGCTGCCGCCACCCCCATCAACAATAGTCCGGTAAGAATACCCGGCATGTAACCCGCAATAAAGAGTGCAGCAATGGAAACACCACCACTGGCCAGTGAGTACACAATTAATATATTGCTTGGAGGAATAATCAGGCCTGTTGTTGCCGATGTAATATTCACTGATGCAGAAAATCGTTCATCATACCCTTCTTTTGTCATTCGCGGATGCATGATACTTCCAATGGCAGAGGCTGATGCCACTGCAGATCCGGAGATGGCTCCAAATAACATATTAGCCATGATGTTGACAAAGGCCAGTCCTCCTGGCAAGCGACCTACAAGTACTTTGGCAAAATCGATTAATCGCAATGCAATTCCCCCTTTGTTCATCAGTTGTCCGGCCAACACGAAGAACGGGATGGCCAGCAAGGTAAAACTATCGAGGCTATTGGCAACAGCCTGTGCTACTGTGGTTACTGCAGCCAGTGGACTTAAACTTACCAGTACTGTTAATGTTGCTGAAATACCTAGCGCATAGGCAATGGGTACTCCCATTAAAAGCAGGATAAGGAAACTGATGATCAATATGAGTACCCCTGTTGTCATTTTACAGTATCTGTTTTGAAGTCTTCAATAGCATTCACTACCGAATAAAAGATTATAAATGTGCCGCTCAACGGAATAACCAGGTATACATAACCAATGGGGATCTGCAAAGAAGCGGATACCTGCCCCAGGTGAAACCGGGTATAGATAAGCCAAATACCCCCTACCATCATAACAGCTATCGCGAATGCAATAGTAATTAAATGGATAACCAGTTTAAGATGCCTGAGGTTATCTGTACTAAGCTTATTTAATAAAATATTAAGTGCCAGGTGTTGTCTTTTACCGGTGACATAAGAAGCCCCCAGGAGTCCTACCCAAATTAAAAGGAAACTTGCTACCTCATCGGTAAAGTTGCTTGGATCTGATAGTAAATATCGGCTGGCAACCTGCCAGAGCACATCCAGTACCAATACACTGAGTACAACAACAAGCATTAGTTCAAGCAATTTATCAACTTTGTTCTTTATAACTTCTAATTGCGTCATAGCTTAATGATTCGTTCAATGAGATCATTAAGCATTTCATCCTGCCTGAACTCATCATGAATATCCTGCACCTTATCAAAAAATGTCGATTTGTCAGGATAGTAAATAGTTACCCCTGCTTTTTGCACTTCTTCCAATGCCATCTTTTCAAATTCATTCCAAATAATACGCTGCTGGGCAACTGATTCTTTAGCTGCTTCCGATACCCACTGTTGCTCCTGTTTACTTAGCTTATCCCATGTATGTGTGCTGATCAGCAACACATCTGGTACTGCAGTATGTTCATCCAGCGCGTAATGTTTGCATACTTCGTAGTGGTGCGATGTATAAAAACTAGGTGGATTATTTTCGGCACCATCCACCACACGTTGTTGTAGTGAGGTGTACAACTCACCATAAGAAATTGGAGTAGGAGAGCCACCCATGGCATCCACCATTTGCACAGGGGTATTACTCCTCATAACCCTGATTTTCAACCCTTCAAGATCTTCAGGATTTAAAATTGGTTTATCAATAGTATAGAAAGAGCGCGCTCCTGCATCATAAAAACAAAGGCCACGAAGCCAGTACTTAGCCCCATCAAGCAGTAGTTCTTCACCAATATCACCATCCAGCACCCTGTGTGAATGTGTCTTATCCCTGAATATATAGGGCAATCCAAGTACTTTGTATTTGGGGGCAAAATTTTCGATAATGGAAGCAGAAACTTTAGTCATATCCAGCCCTCCTATTTGAAGTAACTCCAGCAATTGCCGCTCATTACCCAGCTGGCCACCGGGATATATTTTTATGGTAAGCTTGCCATCAGATTTCTTTGCCAAAATTTCTGTCATGTGAACCATCCCTTTATGTACGGGATGATTTACATCAAGACTATGCCCTAGTTTAAGCACCCTTTTATCCCTTCGCTCTTCTTTGCAAGAACTAAAAAGAATTGCTAATGAAAAAACACTTACGAGGATAATTGCAATTCGCATCAGGCTCTAAAAATTAAAATAGTTTTTGGCGTTATAATAACAGATATCCTTCACAATCTTGCCTACCGTTTCTAAGTCATTGGGAATAAGTCCTTTTTCCATATCATCACCCAGCATGTTACACAATACACGTCTGAAATATTCATGACGAGAATAAGAGAGAAAGCTTCTTGAATCTGTTAGCATGCCAACAAACCGGCTCAAAAGACCCTGGTTAGAGAGTGAATTGAGTTGTGCTTCCATGCCATGCTTCTGATCAAGAAACCACCAGCCTGAACCAAATTGTATCTTTCCGGGTAATGACCCATCCTGAAAATTACCAATCATGGTAGCAATCACATCATTATCGGTAGGATTGATATTATATAGGATTGTTTTGGTTAGTTTATCCTCTTTTTGAAGTCTATTCAAGAATTTACTTAGTGGTTTAGCTACACTAAAGTCACCCATCGAATCATAGCCAGTATCCGGTCCAAGTTGCTCGAACATGGCTGTGTTGTTGTTGCGAATAGCACCAAAATGGAACTGTTGCGTCCATCCTTTTGAATGGTCCATCACCGCAAACTCATACATCATGGCCGATTTGAACTTCCTTATTTCAAGGTTATCCAGCAATTTGCCATCACGGGCTTTACTAAAGATTACCTCAATCTCATCTTGACTATATTCTTCAGCATAGAATTCTTCAATGCCATGGTCAGAAAGTTTACAACCATTCTCAGCAAAGAAATCGTGACGTTTTTGCAATGCCAGAAGTAAGTCAGAAAAAATGTATATCTCAACATCTGCCACTATTGACAGTTCATCAATATAGTTATTAAATGATTTGAGTGCTTCTACAGCCATCGCCTTATCAGGTCGCCAGGCCGGGATCACCTTTACTTCAAAATTACTGGTAGCAATTTGTTGATGATAACGCAGATCATCAACAGGATCATCGGTGGTGCAAATTACCTCCACATTGTATTGCCTGATAAGATTTTGTACTGAATAGTTTTCAGTCTTCAGCTTTTCCGTACATTGATCATATATCTTATCAGCAGAATCTTCATTCACCAGCCCTGTAATGCCAAATGTGTTCTTCAACTCCATGTGAGTCCAGTGATACAGCGGATTTCGTAAAGTATAGGGCACAGTTTCTGCCCATTTCTTAAACTTTTCTTTAGGTAACTTATCTCCTGTAATATATTCTTCTTCTACACCATTAGCACGCAAAGCCCGCCATTTGTAGTGGTCGCCTGCCAGCCATATTTCAGTAAGGTTGGCAAACTGTTTATTCTCTGCAATTTCTTTCGGACTGATATGGCAGTGGTAATCTATAATAGGCATACTGCTGGCATAATCGTGGTATAATTGCCGCGCAAATTCATTTTGTAACAAAAAGTCTTTGTTAATAAATTCCATGCTTTAAAGATACCTTTTAATGACTTTATTTACCCAAGAGAAAAAGATATTTGGTAATCAAAGATAAACACACTAATGATGAGCAGGTTCAATAATTATTTCAAACACTAATAGAATTTTATCCTCAAAAGGTATTTTTAACATACATGTACTTGATATGAAGATATATTTGTATAATAGAAGGTAAATTCAAACCTAACCAACAAAAAATGGAAAGTTCTTTTTTAAGTGCAGTAGTATTGCCTTTTTCACTAGCCCTTATCATGATTGGAATCGGGCTGGAATTACATTTATCAGACTTCAAGTATTTAGTAACCAAACCAAAACCTGCTATTGCCGGATTGCTTGCCCAGATGGTATTATTACCATTAATAGGTATTGCTGTGGGTATGTACATTTTTGATTTTGGAAACCCATATATCGGAGCTGGATTTATCATTATAACACTGGCACCAGGTGGAGTTACTTCTAATTTATATACATTGTTATCAAAAGGTGATTTAGCATTATCGGTTACACTAACAGCGGCTGTAAGTATTGTGACTCCTATTTGGATGCCTTTTGCGGCTTCGATAGTATTGAACAGCATTGCTGAAACAAAGGCTATAGAACTTGATTTTCTGAAGACATTCTTAGAGCTGTTTATAATAAGCATAATTCCTATTACCATTGGTATGATAATAAATGCAAAGAAGCATAACTGGTCGCTTGCATTAAGAAAACCTGTAAAGATCCTATCAACGATATTCTTGTTTTTGATTATTGCAGCGCTGGTTGCTAAGAACAAGGAAGTATTAATAGATAATGCTGCTACTGTAGGGGTTGCCTCTTTTGCTCTTGTGATTTTTACCTTTATTGGTGGATATCTTGTGGCCAGGTTATTCGCTACAACTCCTGCTCAGGCACGTACCATTACCTTTGAAGTAGGTATTCAGAATGGAACATTAGCTTTATTAATAACAGCCACCATTTTGGCCATCCCTGAAATGACGCTTGCGCCTGTTTTCTACAGCTTAATAATGTTTGTAGTTGGGTTCGTTGTGCTTTGGATGTTTAATAAGTTCAAAAGTTCCGCAGATACTGAGTTAAAGTAAAAATTAACCGCAAAGTTGCGCAAAGAAGTCGCAAAGATGCGCAGAGGCAATTTTCAAGGTTAAAAATTCATGCAACATAAGCAAATTGCATGTTTTAATTAAGTAAGCAAGTTAATAGCTTTGAATACAATTTGTGTTCATTAATATGTCATTTATAAAAAACACTACAAATGTACTCCTGAGTACTTTACTTGGATTTTTTATCCTTACATCTTGTCAGCAGTCAAAAGAAAAGCAAGCAATCGATTATGTAAGTCCGTTTTTAGGAACTGATTTCTTTGGACATACTTTCCCTGGACCTGCAGTTCCTAATGGGATGATCCACGTTGGACCAGACACTGGGACACAAGGATGGAACAATGCCGCAGGATATACCTGGCAATCGAACTCCATTATTGGCTTTAGCCATACGCACTGGAGCGGTGTGGGCATGACCAATGGTGGTGACATTTTGTTGATGCCAACGGTAAACAATAAGCTACAGGTCGTACCTGGTTCAGAGAAAAATCCTGATGAAGGCTACAGATCGAGATATAACCATGATAAGGAAAGTGCCTCTTCTGGTTATTACGCAGTTGCGCTACTCGACTACAATGTCGATGTTGAGCTCACCACCACGCAAAGAGCAGGATTCCATCGGTACACCTTTCCTAAGTCAGAAAATTCGCGAATTATCCTTGACCTTGGCCATCAACTGGGTAACATGACATCTAAAAAAGAAAGTCGATTAAATATCATTGATGAAACCCACATTGAAGGACAACGAGCTTCAGGATTGGGCACTGTCTATTTTGTAATTGAATTAAGTAAGCCATTTAAATACTACGGCACATTCGATACTGATTTCAAAGCGCCTGAATCAGGGCATGGGGTATTTCCATATAAGAATGAAGAAAGTGGAAAAAACATCGGTGCATTCTTTCAATATGAAACTAAAGTGAATGAACAAATCCTGGTTAAGGTGGGGATATCTTACACCGGCATTGATGGAGCCCGCAAAAACCTGGAGCAGGAAATACCCCATTGGGATTTTGATTTAACAAGGAAGATAGCTGCCGAAACCTGGTCGACTGAGTTGGGTAAAATCGAAATATCAGGCACCGAAGAGCAAAAAGAGATTTTCTATACCAGTATGTACCGATCGTTGTTGGCACAATATATTTCGCAGGATGTAGATGGCAGCTATTATGGTTCTGACGGTCAAAAGCATATTGCTGATTTTAATTTCTATGGTTCGTTCTCATGCTGGGATACCTACCGATCGCAGCACCCTTTGCTCACCATTATCAAGCCCGAGGATGTAAATGATTATATTAAATCGATTGAAGCCAAAACCAGAAATTATGGATGGCTACCTGCCCAGCACTTTATGAATGTCTTTGGAGAAGCAATGGTTGGAGACCACCTGATACCGGTTATTGTAGATGCTTACCAAAAAGGATTCAGGGATTATGATGTGGAGTTTCTTTACGAGGCTATGCGTAAAAAAGCACTTGAGAATCCAGAGCCACCTGTGCCCGAATATGCAGGACGATCAGGATTGGATTACTACAAAGAGCTTGGCTTTACACCTATAGATAAAGTTACTGAAGCTGTACCCAACACCATGGAACTGGCCTATGATGACTGGTGTATTGCACAGCTGGCTAAAGAACTGGGCAAAGAAGAAGATTACGAACTCTTTTCAAAAAGGGCTGGAAATTACGCCATGGTATGGGATGTTGAAACCCAATTTATGCGTCCCCGGTTAGCTAATGGTGATTGGCTGGAAGCCAGAGATACAAAAGAGCAATTGATAACTAAAGTGGATGATCATTCTTATTATACTTATTTCGATCCACTACTGATTGGCAGAAGGCCTAACCGCCATTATACCGAATCAAACGCCTGGCAGTATATCTGGTCAGTGCAACATGATGTAAATGGTTTAATCAATCTGTTCGGAAACGATGAAAGATTTTTAGATAAATTAGATGAGTTCTTCAGCATGAGTACTGATGTAAGCGCTCCTAAATATGTTGGTGTTGTTGGAACAATCGGTCAATATGTACATGGGAACCAACCTTCACATCATGTGGCTTACCTATATAATTATGCCGGACAACCATGGAAGACCCAAGAGAAAGTAAGACAGGTTTTAACACAACTATACAATAGTGGACCAGGTGGACTTTGCGGGAACGAAGATATGGGATCACTTTCATCCTGGTATGTGTTGAGTGCCATGGGATTTTACCCTGTTACTCCTGGTAGCAGCAATTATGTGATAGGCAGCCCACTTTTAGGTAAGTCTAAAATATTTTTTAGAGATGGCAAAACTTTTGAGATCATAGCAGAGAACAACTCTCCGGAGAATATTTACATTCAGTCGGTCACTCTTAATGGTGAGAGATATACAAAATGCTGGATTTCACATGAAATGATAAAGAATGGTGGAAATTTGCATTTTGTGATGGGACCTGAACCTAATAAATCATGGAGTGTTGACACAGACAGCAAACCTCCTCCAATTACCAAATAAACAGATGATGCTCATTAAAAAAGTTATAATTGCCCTTATACCAATAGTCTTAATGTTACTTTGGGCCTGGAATAAAGACAGCAATTCTATAAAAAAACAATCATTAGAGCCTCATCCCATTGTTGAGCTTAATAACTGGCATGTTAAGGAAGGCGACCTCTCTCTAAAAGAGGTGTTTTCTAACAAAAGCAAGAAATGGCCTGTTGAAATGATGAATACCGAATGGTGGGTTAAAGAACAAACAATCAAATGGTATGTACACTCTATTGAAATCATACCTGAATTTTCTGGAAAGGATGTGGTACTTGAGTTAGATATAGATAGACCAGTAAGTGTATTTGTAGATGGTGTTGAGGTAACAAAACCTGACAAGATAAATGATCAGGTAGTAATAGCAAGGGATGCGAAAGCTGGAGCCAGGTATAAAATTGCTATTAAATTTATGGTTAGCAGTGGTAGAACACATTTCTCGCAAGCTGATTTATTAGCTTACACAAAAGGATATGCTGACCTACTCGAAGCATTGGTTCAAGTAAAAGACCTTGAGCCAAAAGGCGGATGGTATGTACGTGAACTTAAGTTTAAGAAATCGGCAGGTGACAATGCAAAAGAGAAAGATTTTGATGATTCATCATGGGAAACCAGGGCTGTTGATAAAAGCTGGCAAGGGGAATTTGAACATAGCTGGTATCGAGGATTAATAGAATTGCCTGACAATATCAGTGGTTATTCTACAATTGGTAAAGAAGTGAGATTCGAAGCCAGTGCTAATGATGGAGGTGAAGTGTGGATTAATGGAACTTATATTTCTGATTTTAGTAATAATCAAACTTCATTTCTGTTAGATAATTCCATCACGATGGGCAATAAGTTTAACCTGGCGATTAAGGTTCAAAACCAGAAAGGTTCCGGTGCCCTCCGTTATCTCAGGTTTATAACAGAGCAGGAAGTAGAGAGCAAAAATCAATATGATTACCTGAAAACGGCTTTACGTAAAACCAGGATGTACTATAAAAGGGAGGCTAATCCGGAAACTGCACTAATGGAAGAGCTCACAAAAACTATACGTTCAACCATGTTCCTAAGAATAGCCAATTGGAAAAAGATCGATTTATTGGCAACTCGTATTGAAACCGTTAACAAGGAACTGCAGAAACAACCAGTATTTATGGTCCCCCCTTATTTGCAAAATGTAAAGGATGATGGCATAACTGTAATGTGGGAAACTGTTTTTCCTGCAGGTGGCAAGGTTGAGTATGGACTAATCGAAGAATTAGATAATGCGACACACCAAGCTGAAAAGGCTACTACAATGCATCAAATTACTTTAACCGGACTCCAAAAAGATACAGATTATTATTACCGTGTGATATCAGGCACTACCGCAAGTCCTATTCAAAAATTTCATACTAAAATTTCAAAGGATAAACCATTTAAGTTCATTGTAGTAGGAGATAACCGTACCTATCCTAAAGTGTTTGAAAATGTAATAAAACTTGCTGCTCGTGAGAATGCCGACCTTATATTAAATGTTGGAGATGTGGTAACCTCTGGTCACCGGTTAGACGAATGGGTAGATGAATATTTCTATCCTATGCGATATATTGGAGGAACGGTTCCAGGTTATATTTCCATAGGCAACCACGAGTATGGTGGTTACTGGGATGAGTTACGCGTACCTCCATTTGAAGATCGTGTGGACCATCCGACAGAATCTACAGGAAGTAATGAGTATTGGTTTGATTTTACCTATGGGAACTCCAGTTTTATTTTTATAGACGCTAACAAGGAAGAAGGGCCAAAAGGAGATCGAATATCTCCCGGCAGCCAGCAATATCAATGGTTTGAACGATCATTAAAGAAGGCTGAAAAAGAAAGTCAATGGACATTCGTCCTCTTCCATCATCCCCCCTATTCCGAATGCTGGTCAGGAGGGTACTATGATGGCGAAGCCCATTTACGGGAAGAAATTGTACCATTAATTGAAATGAATGGCGTTGATATTACCTTTAATGGCCATACACATGATTACGAGCGCGGTTTGCCTCATCCTCCTTATAACCCTGAAACAGGGGAAGGTAGTAATTCGGCCTGGGTAATTGCCGGAGGTGGTGGCTCTTCACTTGACTACCATAAATATTACGAGTGGGAACAAATTGACTTACCAAAAGTAAAAGCCACTACTGATAATGATGATCCTGATGGAGGACAATATTATCAGTACCATTATGTGATAGTTGAAATAGATGGCAAAAACTTAAAATATAAGGCCCTTAAAATGAATAGTGATGGTACTGACGGAGGTATTTTAGATGAATTTGAATTGACAAGAGATTAAAAAATGAAGAAGTTAATTACAATAATACTTGTACTGGGTTACACAGTAGGATTTGCTCAAGAGAAAGACACACCACCTAAAATATTGGGGCCCTATTTACAAAAAATGTCACATGAAGAAGTGACTATTTGCTGGTCAACCTATAAAGGTGTCACTACTATTAACAAGAATGGTAAAATAGAGCAAGAGGTAAACCAATATCAGCAACATCAGACTATTCTAACAAGATTAAAACCCAATACTACTTACACTTATGATGTGCTCAATGACGGGACTGACAGAGGGAAAGGTTCTTTTACCACTTACCCCGGGAAGGTTGAGCCATTTCATTTCGCGGTTTTGGGTGATACCCGAACACGGCACGAAGTACATCAAAAAATAGTTGACAGAATTATTGATCAAGATCCACTATTTGTAGTCAATACAGGTGATCTGGTTAGCAGGGGAAATAGTATGGAGGATTGGGAGCATTTCTTTAGGGTAACTAACAATCTTATACGTAATGTTCCCTATTACACGGTGTTAGGAAATCATGAGCAAGATTCACCTAATTATTACAACTTTTTTTCATTGCCTGGCAATGAATCATATTACTTCTTTACTGTTGGCGATGCCCTGTTTATAATACTGGATATGGAAGGGCCTGACTTCGAAACACCTATGTATCTTAAAGGGGATAAAAGAGAAGACTTCTGGAATAAAATCAGCCTGGATTACTTTGAAAAAGAAAAAGACTGGCTGGAAAATGTTCTTACCTTGAATGATGATGCCGGTTATATATTCGTATTCTTTCACCCAACTTTTTATAGTATTAAAAAAAGCAGGGTTGAAGATGCTAAGCAAAGACGTGCATTTTGGGGAGATATTTTTGAGCGACACAATGTTACGGCGGTATTAAATGGTCATGATCACTACTATCATCATGCTGAACATGGTGGAACACATTACATTGTGACAGCAGGCGGAGGTGCTCCATTATACAATACCAATGCCATTCAACCTGAAACCGTTGCTTATAAAAAGATTGAGCATTTTATGCAAATTGAGGTAGATGATGAAAAGGCTACCTTGAAAGCAATTGATATTAATGGAGAAATAATAGAAGAAATTGTTACTGGCAATAGGAGAACAAACTAATGTAAACTGGTCGTAGGTTAACCTACGACCAGTAGGTTGTTTTTACTGCCACTTATACACAAACGTATTTATACTCATACCAGCACCAACTGATGCAAAAACAATTTTGTCTCCTGTGTTGATCTCATGAGGCTCTAGTTCTCCTTTCATTATTAAGTCTAACAATGTTGGCACTGTTGCCACCGATGAGTTACCCAGCCAGCTGATGGTCATCGGCATGGTATGTTCTGGAATTTCTTTCTTTCCGTAGAGTTGGAATAATCGTTCTAAAATAGCATCATCCATTTTACCATTAGCCTGATGAATAAGTACTTTACTCACTTCAGAAAGATCAGTATTGCTCTTTTCAAGACATTTTTTTACTGTTAGAGGCACAGTCTCCAAAGCATATTGATAAAGCTTACGGCCATGCATCTTAACAAATGGTTTTCCATTATGGATAAGGCTTTGATTATAAGACTTATCCATGAATAACATTCCGGCATGATTTAACGCATCTGTTCGGGCTAAATGTGTCAGGATTCCAACCGGAGTGTCACTTTCCTTAGCTTCCATTATCACTGCTCCGGCCCCGTCTCCATAAAGCATACTATCAACATCATGCGGATCTACCACTTTAGAGAGTATTTCGGAACCAATTACCAGGGCTTTCTTAGCATCACCTGATTTAATGAAATAATCAGCCTGGATTGCACCCTGCACCCAACCTGGACAACCAAAAGGTAAATCATAGGCTACAGCATAAGGATTTTTTATCTTAAGCTTTTTCTTCACCTTAGCAGCAAGGGTTGGAACAAGATCCATATATATATTATCTGCAGCTACATCACCAAAATTATGCGCAACAATTATATAGTCTAATTCCTCTTTGTCAATTCCTGCCGATTCAATTGCTTTTTCAGCAGCGAAATAAGCAATGTCTGAGGTGGAAATATCATCTGATGCATACCTCCTTTCCTTAATTGTAGTGATTTCTTCGAGTTTAGCAACAATTTCTTCATTTGTCTTAGTAAACTTCGTACCATCTCTATTATAAAATTCCTTATCAAGGAAATCCTCATTCTTAATTCTGATTTCAGGTATGTAACTACCAGTTCCGGTAATTATGCTATAAATGTCAGCCATGTTTTAGTCTTATTTCTTAATACCATAAAGTGGACCATAGGCCTCGCATGCCCTGTAATCCTGCCCCTCCTTATCTGCACCAAACGAGTTCCAAAGTGCGGGTCTGAAAATATTTGAATCTTCAATATTATGCATATTAACCGGAATCCTAAGCATAGATGCCAAAGAGATTAGGTCTTCACCAATATGTCCATAGCTAATAGCACCATGGTTAGCCCCCCAGTTAGCCATTACTGAATAAACATCTTTAAAAGCCCCCTCTCCAGTTAACCGAGGTGCAAACCAGGTCGTTGGCCAGGTTGGATTTGTACGTTCATCCAGTATTTTATGTACATCATCATCCAATACCACAGTGTAACCTTCTGCTATTTGAAGTACAGGGCCCACACCTTTCACAAGGTTAACTCTGCTCATGGTTACCGGCATCTCACCATCAGTCTTAAACTGAGAAGAATAACCGCCACCCCTGAAATACTCTTTTACAGCTTGTGGCCATAGAGTAGCATCAAGGCATTTCTGTGCTTCATCCTCAGTGATCTCCCAGAATGGCTTCATAGCAGGATCTCCAGCTGCATTGTGTTGCTGCGCTGTGGCATCGAGTGTTGTTGAACCTGAATTGATGAGATGTATTATGCCATTGGTAGCTTTCCCTGTTAGTTCTTTACCTGTAACTCTTTTTACTGATTCAGGGCTCCAATAAGTACGCACATCAGAGAATATCTGTGCAGTATTAGTAAGTAAATGCCCGAATAGCATTGAAACACCATTTAAACTATCGTTTTCTGTAGCTATAATAAATGCCTGACGGATACCATCCCAGTCGAATGATGAGTTAAGAATTGCTTCCGGGAAATCACCATTAGGCATATGGTCTGTCCACTGGCGTTGGCCCTGAAAGCCAGCAGCAATAGCATTCCGGCCTAAAGCTTCTTCTCCAAACCCCATTTCTTTCAACTTTGGATTACCAATCATTAAATCACGCATAATTAGGGTCATTTTAACTACGGTTTGCCATTCCCACTCTTTGCGTTCGGCATCGCCTTTATTTTCATCGTTGTTGTAATCCTTACCTTCTTTGCAGTTTTCTTTAGTCCATACAAGAGCTTTTTCATACTCATCCTTATCATAAACTTCTTCTTCAATCCTTCGGATAAGCTCTACCTGATCAACAAACTCGGTACGCATTCCCAGGTAATCATGGAAGAAGTTCTGGTCAACCATAGAGCCCACAATACCCATTGATGAGTAACCAAGTGAAAGGTAGCTTTTGCCTTTCATCTGAGCCACAGCCAAACCTGCTTTTACAAAACGAAGAATTTTCTCTACCACGTCAGGGTGAATGTCAGTATCACCGGCATCCTGTACCTCATGGCCATAAATGCTAAAAGTTGGAAGACCCTTTTGTCCATACCCAGCCAGGGCAGCTGCAAGGTAAACAGCTCCAGGTCTCTCGGTACCATTAAATCCCCAGATAGCTTTAGGTGTTGAAGGGTCTGAGTCCATCACCTCTGTTCCGTAACACCAGGCAGGCGTCACAGTGAGCGACACTTCAACTCCTTCTTGTTTGAATTTATTTTCACACATAGCAGCTTCTGCTACACCACCAATATTTGTATCTGCAATTACGCATTCCACTTTTTCTCCACTGGGAAAGCGAAGGTTATCTTCAATCAATTTAGCAGCTGCTTTAGCCATTGCCATGCATTGTTCCTCCAGTGATTCTCGTACACCACGCTCACGGCCATCAATAACCGGACGTATGCCTACTTTGGGGAGTCTTCCTATTAATCTGTTCATTGTTAGTTTCTTTTTCTCTTATTGAACTTTTTTAACGTTTAAAATATCTATCTCTCTAATTGCAAATGATTTAAGGTATAGTACCACTGAATCATTGTCTCATTGAATCATTGTACCCTAGAAGGAGGTGCTGCCTCAGGTGCTGTACCCCAATCCATATTTGGATAAGGTCCCATTTCAACCGCTAATATAGAGCCATTTAATATATCTTCATGGGTAAACCAAGTCTTATTCAATTCTTCTCCATTCAGTTTTGCTGATTGGATATATTTATTCTTTTTCGAGCTATTGTTTGCCAGGATGGTAAAGGCCTTGCCATTAGGTAAGTCTATTACCACTTTCTCAAACACCGGACTCCCAATGGTATAAACTGGCAATCCGGGAGTTACCGGGTAAAATCCCATGGATGAAAAAACAACCCATGAGGTCATGGCCCCACCATCTTCATCACCCGGAATACCAAAGATGCTATCCTGGAACCAGGCATCGAGCAGATGTCGAACCCTCTTCTGCGTTTTCCATGGCTGACCGGCATAGTTATATAAATATGGGATATGAAAGCTTGGCTCATTGCCCATTGAAAACTGACCCGTCATGCCACTTGAATCGGGGAATTTGCCATAAAACTGGAATTTTGTTCTGCCCAAATCCTCTCTAAATAGGTTATCCAATTTGGTGATAAAACCATTTCTGCCACCCATCAGTTCAATTAGCCCATGAATATCATGTTGAGTTTGCCATGCATAAGTGTATCCGTTGTTTTCATCGTAATAATCACGACCACCCGGACCCCCATCAAACTTAGGATCAATATCAATCCAGTTACCTTCCGAATCTTTGGGCATCATCAGGCCAAACTCTGGTCGGTACAGGTTACGGTAATTCAATGACTGTTCATTGAAAAACGCATAATCATCCTCTTTATTTAGCTCTTTTGCCATTTGCCCCAGTGCCCAGTCATCATAACTATGCGCCATGGTAATTGCCACACTCTGGCGTTTTTCAAACCAGTGTACTTTCTCAACTGTTTCTTCCTCCCCAGGTTGAAGTGCAGGGAAGTAGCCTTTCTCACGATAGAAGTCATCAAGCTCTGTTTTTTCTTTATTTGCCCAGGGAATCATGGTTGCTTCCAGGGCATTCTTTTTCATTCCTTTATAAGCTTTCTCTAAATCAAAATTGCGAATTCCTTTTTTGTAAGCATCAAGCAAAGTAATGGTCGAATGGAATCCATGCATAGCTGGCTTATCTGTATAAAGGATAGGGAATTGAGGCAACCAACCACTCTCCACATACATGTTTACATAAGATTGTAACATATCTGCTTCCATGTCCGGATTTAAGATCATACGAAGTGGATGGTGTGTTAAATAACTATCCCATACCCAATCATCAGTGTAGAAGTTACGATCTGTCGTGTGTACTGTTGAGTCGAAATTACTATAATACTGACCATTCTCAGTAATGCTTACCATGCGTTCGTAGGTTCTGTAAAGCGATGTATAGAATACCCTTCGTTGTGCTTCTGTCCCTCCTTCAACCTTTATCTGGTTAAGGGTAGCCTCCCAGATATCTTTGGCTTGCTGCTTTAGACCATCAAAATTCCAGTCCGGAACTTCATTTTGAAGATTTTGTTTAGCCTGTTCTATGCTGATGTACGAAATGGCATATCTAAAATCAATCTTACCTTGATTAGCTGGGAATGTAATCCAGGCATTAGCTTGTTCCCTGCTGGTTTTTCTTCGTTTATTGATAATAGTTTCTGTATCAAAATCAGTATTGATTTGTGTGTTAAACTCACCATAAACAAAGGCCTTCATACCACGGAACTCTTCAATACCAATTAAGCTATTACCTTCTCCTTTTTTCCATGAACCATCATAATTTACATGGAACTTTAATTTTTTAGTGCCTCCCTCTGGATAAGTAAAGTGAAAATAACCTGATCTTTTACCCGGCACAAATTCCGTTGTTATTTCATCTTCTACAAAATAAGTTGAATAGTAATGTGGTTTGAGTATCTCTTGGTCATGATCGTACATCTGCTTTACATTCCAATTGCCTTCTTCATCAGCCAATCCTGGCAGTACACCAAACAGTTCACCTTCACGATGAGCTATCACAGATAATGAGAAGAAAGAAATCTGATCATCGAGGTAATCTCTGCGAACAGGTCGCATGCGAATCATCTGGTTGGGCTGCTGTACATTCGGGTAAACCGGATGCAACAAAAAACCTACACCTCCAATATTGGGATTCACATAATCCAGGTTAGATAATGATTTCTTGTCATTTGATTGACATGATAAAACCAGTATTAACAAAAACAGATTTAATATTTTAAAACTGGATTTCATAATTACCTTCTTTATAGGTTTGGATTCTGATTATCAATTTTAGCTTTTCTTCGTCAAACTGCCACTTTCCCTCTGAAATTATTTGGCCATCTAATTTAACATCTGTTGGTGAAGATGTTGAATGGATTCTTAAAATATGTGGAATCTTAGTCCCTTCCAGTTTCAATAAAAGACTATTTTCTTTCTCCTCATAGGAAATCACTGTCTCTCCAATTAAATCAGTATGATAATAATGGAATTTGTTCTTGTCTTCCGGATATACAAGAATTGTAGTAAATCCTGCTGAGGTTGAATCTCCCATTTGCATGTAGTTTCTTTGGATATCCATGGGAATAATGGCACCTTCTTTGAGATAAACCGGAAACTCATCCAATGGGTATTCGCGTTTATATGTACCACCAGCTATCACCTTTTTGTCATCAAAGAAATAGCGCCATTTCCCTTCTGGGAGTACAACCTCCCTTATTTTTGAATCCTCGCAAATTGGTGCTATGAGGAAATCATCCCCAAACATATACTGATATCTTCCTTTATCCATTGCCTTTTGCAACAATTTCTCGCCACTATGGGCCATTACTACATAATGGTACATGTAGGGAATTAATTCTTTATGTAACCATGTAAATTTTCTTATCACTTCAAGTTCTTCCTGGCTCCTTTTCCACAACCGTCTTTCACCATGACCACCATTAAGAAACAAGCCGCAGAAAGTTGAAAATTGAGCCCACCTGATATACAGATTTGCAGGAATCTCTCCTCCTGAAAATCCGGCAATATCTGAACCCACAAGACTATAGCCCAATTCTGCACTTTGCAGTATACTTTCAATGGCCAACTCTATGCCTTCGTCCGTTTCTCTCACCAAATCATCATTCCCTGCACCCATATTGTCCTCTCCAGATGATCCCCAGGTATGTTTTTGGTCTCCTACCCAGTTAATCGGTGAAGCATCGAATGGAGAAAAGCCCTCCGGGTGTATCCATTTTTTATCAATGGCCCTGGTTAGCGTTATAAATTCGGT
>JBDLIU010000028.1:0-27364 GCA_039714715.1 Bacteroidota bacterium | reverse complement strand
TAAATTGGTGTTCCATACCCTTCCATTTGCCAATTTGATGGTACTGAAATAGTTTTCCATGCGCTATCATCAAATTTTGTTTTATAAAAATCAACAGGACGGTCAGCCGGTTTTCTAACCCAATTAAATTTCCAATTGCCGTTAAGATTTTTTAAATATTGAGATTTTGCTTTATCAAAATTAGATGCGTTTTTGATATTTTCATAAACCATCATTGTAGTATGTGGCTTTTCCCTGTTAATTTGTAGTACTTTTACATTGTTCCATTCAGGCTCATTACCAGCATAAACTACACTAAAATATATTATGCTTGTAAATAAAAATAATAGTTTCTTCATTTTTGTAAATGTTTTTTTATTAATTTTCAATTAATTTAATTAGTCTGTTTTTCATTTGTGTTTTAATCTTTGCATAAGCAGTATCAGTCTCGAGGTTAGTCCATTCGTAAGGATCAACCTCATGGTTATATAATTCTTCTTTTCCATTTGGGTAGCGAATATAACGCCAGTTCTTGGATCGCACAGAGTAATTTTGTGCAAGTGGGTTTAGGCTATTTGACCGAGCCCCAACTACGGTTAGTGCCACATCAGGACCTTTCCATTTTCCGTTTTCAGGATCATCAACAAAGGGCTTCATGCTGAACCCGCTCAAGGTTGCACCATTATTATTTTTCATATTGCTTCCGGTTGTTTGGCAATAGTCGGTAATGGTAGGATAAATATCTATTAGAGATACAGGATGAATTACTTTTTTACCTGCATTATTATTATTTCCAGGGGCTTTAATTATTAGAGGTATCCTTGTACTTTCTTCCCACAATGAATTTTTATATAGCCACTCTTTTTCACCATGATTATAGCCATGGTCGCTTGTAAGTATAATTATAGTATTATTTTTAAATTTACTTTTGTTAAGGGCAGATAATACTTTCCCTACCTGTTCATCAGCAAAAGCCACACTGGCCAGGTAAGCCTGTATATATTTTTTTAAGCCTTCTTCAAAAGAAGGGTATGCTTCTTTCATCGCGTTATAAAAATTAACACCTTTCCCTTTTCTTTCCTTATAGCAATCATCAGCATCATTTTTCTTTATTACAGGCAACTGCAAAGTCTCCAACGGAAACATGTCAAAATATTTTTGGGGCACAACTAATGGGGTATGGGGGCGAATAAAACCAACACCCAAAAAGAAAGGTTCTGTTGTTCCTGAATGTTCTAATTCTTCAAGTTTATTGACAGCCCAATTAGCGCTTTTCTCATCAGCCATAAGGTCTCTGTCATCATCATTTACATACCTGAAAGGCTTTTTGTCTGATGTATTGTACCAACCTGTATAGCCCGGTACATCTTTAGATGCGGGTATTGTGGGTATGTCAGCCAGGGATGCAAAGGTTCCATCAAGTAAGCCCAGGCTACTATAATTTTTCGGAACAGAGGGATGCCCTACACCTTTAACACCATTGTATGCAACAGGACCGTAGTAGCCTTTAGTTCCGTACTCAGTCCAGTCTTTTTTTCTTTTATGGTGCATTAGTTTGCCTGTTCCATAAGTATTATATTCGTTTTCACCCATATATGATGCCAATGATTTGCAATTTGACAAAACAGGATTCTCATACCACTTTTTAAAACCATAATTCTTTGAAATGTGAGGATATATACCCGTTAACATGCTGGATCGTGAAGGTGCACAGATAGGCGCATTAGTGTGAGCGTTTGAAAAAATAACACCTTCTTTGGCCAGGGCATCAATGTTTGGGGTAATTGCCTGGGGATGGCCTCCCAAAAAACCTTCATAATCGTTTAGGTCATCAAGCATAATCAGCAATATGTTTGGCCGTTTGGTGCTTTTGAGTTCCCTTGTTCCTCCACAAGAAAGAACCGAAAGAATTAAGAAAGTAATTATAATTTTATTTAACAAACCCATATTTTTATGTTATATAAAACCTATCGAACCTTGAGTTCGCAAATTGAGCTGTTATAGTTTAACTAACCTGCTCGGTTTAATGTTTTAATTTATTCCATGTTACAAAATTACAATTTAGCACTTTACTTTAATGGGTGAATATGGTCAAATAAAGGGGGAATAAACTCTTTGTGTTATCATTTTTTATGGGTAATATAATAAGGACATCTACATTAAGAGATGGAAAGCTTGTATTAAGTGAAGCAAGGTTTTAGTTTACACTATTTTTTTAGTTATGTAGCTTATTCTTTATCCTTCTTCAATTCAATATATTTAGAGGGGAGGCATCCAAATTGCTTTTTAAAGCATTCCCTGAAATATTTGCTGTCATTGAAGCCTGATGAGTAAATTACTTCACTGACAGATAAGCCCCTTTTACTTAATAGCTGGGCTGCATATTTCAGCCTTATGCCTCTGATGAATCCTGTTGGTGTTTCACCGGTTAGGGACTTAATTTTTCGGTAAAGAGTTGACTGGCTCATGTTCAATGCATTCTGTAGATTGTCGATGGTAAAATCTGTGTCTGAGATATTATCTTCCACCAGTTTAATTGCTTTTGTTATGAACTCGGCTTCCCTGTCAGGAATGTCAATGTTGCTTGCCTCAAGCCTTATCTTTTTTGAGTAATAATCTTTAAGTCTTTCCCTGGAAGAAAGCAGGTTGGCCACCCTGGCCCTGAGCACCTCAGGAGCAAAAGGCTTTGTAATATAATCATCTGCCCCGGTTTTTATGCCTGATACCTGGTAAATATTTGAAGTTCTTGCTGTCAATAATATTAAAGGTATGTGAGAGATCGACTCATCATTTCTTATTCTCCGGCATAACTCTATACCGTCAATACCCGGCATCATTACATCGCTTATAACAATGTCAACTGTCTCTGATTTTATTATTTCCAGTCCTTTTTCCCCGTCTTCTGCTTCCAGTACAGTATATTCCCTCTCAAGCAGCGATCTTACAAATCCCCTTATATCTGGATTATCATCAATAACCAACAATGTCGGTATAGTCTCATCAAAATCCTCCCCGGCTGTTTCTGCTATCTCACCTTTTCCTTTATCACTAATTAAATTGTAATGCATGGCATTTTCACTGTTCCTAAAATCTTTGGCTATCTGTTCACTGTCCAAGTGATGTTTACCAAGTGGCAACATTACCCTAAATTCAGATCCTTTCCCCTGCTGGCTTTTAATACTCACGTTACCTTTGTGCAGCTCTGCAATATTTTTTACCAGTGAAAGACCTATACCACTTCCCATTACACTGCTTGTCTCCTGATGCTTTACCTGGTAGAACCTGTCAAAAATCTTATCCTGATCCTCAACTGCGATTCCTTTACCTGTATCCCTGATACTAAGTAGGCAGTTGGTTTCATCTTTCTTGATGTTCACTTCAATACTTCCACCTTTACCTGTGTATTTAAAAGCATTGGAAAGCAGGTTGAATACCAGTATCTCCAGCTTATTCCTGTCAAACCACAACTCTATTTTCTTTTCTTGACTATTAAGTATGTACTCAATATTCTTATCTGCAGCCAGCTCCTTAAAAGTAAGAAATATCTCCTTTACAAAATACACTATATTCCCTTTGGCAGTAACAAGTTTTTCTTTACCTGTTTCTATCTTGCGGAATTCAAGAAGCTGGTTAATAAGGCTCATTAACCTCCTGGAATTTTTATATACAAGATTCAGCTTGTTTCTCTCATTTTGTTCTATACCGGAATTCGCCAGGATATCTTCCACAGGTCCCTGTATAAGTGTGAGTGGGGTTCTGAACTCATGAGATATAGATGTAAAGAAGCCTAATTTACTCTCGGTTAATTCTTTCTCCTTGTTTTTTGCAAGTGTTTCCAGCTCAAGCTTGTTACGCAGTTTTGTTCCCTTGTTAGCAAGATAGATAAAAAGATAAAGGAGCCCGAGTCCAATTATAATATACATTGTGTAGGCTTTCCATGAAAACCATGGTGCAGCTATCATACTAATACCAATGCTGGATCCGGTCTTAGGCCACCTGTCCCTGTCTCTTGAAGCAAATACCTCAAGGCTGTATTTACCCGGATTCAGGTTTGTATAAGTTATTTCATCAATATTCACGTCATAAACCCATTTATCCTGAAAACCTTTCAGCCGGAATTTATAATAAATATTGCCTTTTTCTATATAATCATCTGGTGTAATACCTATGCTTATAACTTTATCAATATGAGATAAGGTGATTTTTTTCATATATTCAACAGGCTTTTCCAGAATCTGGTCTCTGCTTATGACATCACCGGCCATAATCGTTCTGTTGTTTATTTTGAGCTTGCTGAAAATAACATCAGGCATATGAGTCTTGTAAGAGATACTATCGGGATGGAAATAAACTGCACCCGTATGAGATCCATAATACAACATCCCGCTTTTGGTTCGATAAACAGCATTTTCATTAAAACTGTTGGATCTTAGCCCATCGCTTTTATTGAAGCTTTTTACGGAATAGTTGATAAAACTATACCTATTGATACCATAGTTTGTACTTGCCCAAATATTATTATCTTTATCTAGTTCAATTGCATTAATGTGGTTGTTGCTTACTCCCAGCATTGTTCTTACAGTGTAGACTTTCATATCCTCCCGGTCAAGTTCAACAATGCTTAAACCACCGGATGTGGCAACATACATGCGTTCACCTACTACCTTTATGTCGTTTATAAGCTGGCTGGCAAGTTTTTGGTCTGTAAGCACAAAATTATCTTTCAGGCTATCGTATATATGTAATCCATTAAATGTTGCCAGCCATAACCTCCCTGTATTATCCTTTACAAGCTTTACTGCCCTGTCACTACGAAGTCCGTCTTTACTTTTAATATCCATTCTGTACTCCTTAAGCAATCTTAGATCACCATTATTTTCCAGATATTTATATACACCGTGGTGCTGGGTACATAACCATACCAGATTCTCTTTCTCCCTGAAATAATAAGTCACATTTTTCAGATCCCCAATCAGCAGTTCCGGTTTTCCAAAAGCGTGATCGTATTTATAAAAGCCTGAAGAGGTACATAAATAAAGCATGCCTGAAGAATCACTGGTAATTGAGTTGATCCTACCCAGCGGGAAGAAATCATTTTTCGCCTTACTAACTACATTAAATCCTTTTATTGTACCAACATACAAGCCCTTATCATTTATAAGCATGCTTGTTGTCTCTGTTAAAGTCTTGTTTGTTCTGTCTCTTAAAGTAAAAAAAGGTTGTTTTTTTATAATCTTCACTATTCCTTGTATAGTTGACACCCAGACCACACCATATTTATCACTAAAAAGATCAAGTATGGTATTATAACCTAAACCCTGTCTCTGTGCAGGCTCCATATCTATTTTCAGTAATTCGTGTTCGGTAGTGTAATACCTGTACAACCCTTTGCCCCTGGTACCTATCAAGATTGATGCTTTATCATGTAAAATTGATGTGACAGCAATATCCGACAATCTTTCCAACTCCCTGTCGGTTGAGATTTGTCCTGTTTTTGTGTCAAGAAAATGCAATCCATTCCATCCCCCAAACCATATTCCACATCTCAGGGAATCTTCCCGTATGGTTCTTATACCATTCATGTCTGTTTTGTATGTCTTTACCTTCTGTTCGCCCCGGGGAAGATGGTACAATACCTTGAAGCTACCAAACCACAATCCCCCCTCGCTGTCCCTGTATATCTCAAATATCGACTCATTATTCAGAATATGCCCACATATCTCCATGCTGACCGGGTCTATTATATTCACACCTCCGTTCCATCCCCCGGCATATATCAGTCCTTCCTCATCCTGGGCAAATGAAAGAATGCGGTCTAATCTATTATGACTGGCAGAATCCCTTTCATCCCTTAAATTCGTTATCTTGTTTGTTGTTATATCCAGATAAGATACTCCCCCCAACTTCTGTCCTATCCATAGATTGCCGTCCTTATCCTTAAATAATGTCTCAAGGTTGCTGTAGCCAGGATTATTGCCTTCAGTGGCTGTAGAGTAAAAAAGGAATTCTTTTCCGTCATATTTTGTAAGTCCCGATTCTGTTGCTATCCATATTAACCCGATATCATCCTGTATGAGAGAGGTAACATAATTGTTTGGAATCCCGTCATCGCTGTCCAGGGTCTCGTACATATAAGATCCCTTTTCTACCTGTCCAAACAATGAGGTGAAATATACTACTGATAAAAGCAGTAATATCTGTTTTTTTGTGCTGTATAAAAACATTTATGCAAAAATAAATAAAAATTTTACCAAATGACAGGGTAATCGCATTCAAAAATATTATCGGTGCAGAGCACCGGGAACAAATGATTGTAAATGCAATTGCCCTGATCTTCTTCTCTGTCAAACTCCATACGAATAAATAAACCTTAATAATGAACTTTATAACCCCTATTTCAAAAAAATATACATTTAATTTTGCTAACCAGAATAAATTCTAAAATTTAGAACAGGAAAAATGATAAAAAAATTAAATACCGAATATGTCTCTATTGTAATACTTACTCTGTCTGTACTGAACTTTTTTTTAGCAGGGTGTAGAAATACAGAACAAAGTAAGTCTGTTGAAGAAAGAGAGGGGAAATGGGAAAGGGCTTCTGCTCAGCCTTCCATAATTCAGAGCTCCCTTCAAGAAAACAGGTTGGTTGATTTTAGCCTGCTGATAAAGGACAAGCCTGAAGAGACCATTGTGGGAAAAGAAATTATAGGTGGGAACTTACAATTTGATAATGGTAGTTTAACAATAATAAATGCCGGACTGAAACTACCGGAAGATTGTTGTATTGAATTTCTTGGCCCTTCCGGTAGTATTGAGCTGGAAAGGGCAAGCCTGAAAACGGCAGGACTAATAAATGCAGATGTTGAAGCAGGCAGGGGCAGTGAGTTACACCTTTACGGGGACGATCCCTTAAAGAGCTCAAAAATAGACATGCGCGGAACAGATATCACCCTGTATTTTTACAGCCTGTCTGTGGAATATGTAATATCGAATATCTTAAATGAGGATATGGTCAGTATTGAAGGACAAAAGATTGCTATACCTGAAGGTAAGGACGAACTAAAAACAGCTTCTTATAAACTTAAAGTATCTGGTTTTAAAAAGGGAACCCGGGTTACTTTACACCTTCTACATTCAGCACTATCACTACAATGAATTAATACACCCTATGTTTGGTCATATTCACCCAGAGAAATACAAAATTTTTATACAATTTTACAACTTGAAATATTAACTTTAAAATTAAATTATTATGAGAAAATTTTTAGCATTATTTACTTTAACTATTTTCAGTGCGTTGATTGTTTTCAACGGATGTAAAAAGGATGAGCCGGAACCAATAATTCCTGAAATTCCTGAGATAACAGTTGAGCCAGCCTCACTCAGTTTTGGAAATTTGGCGCCGGGAGAAGAATCATCTGTAAAGTCTGCGTCAATTACTGCCGAGAATCTTAAAGGTGATGTTACTGTAACCATACCTGCAGATTTTATTGCCTCAGAGACAGAAACAGGAACATTTTCAGACGCTAATATTGTTATTGCAAAGACTGCATTAGATGCCGGGGCTGTAAGTATCTACTTTAAAGCGGTTGCACCTAATGTTCAGGAAGGCTCGTTAGCAGGTAATGCAGTTGTTTCTTCACAGGATGTGGACGATACAAACATCGCCTTGTCAGCATCGGTGGGGCTTACAATTACCGGACAATTATTTATGGAGGAGTATTTCGATGTTTATGGAGATGAATGGCAAACATTCCTTCCTCTTGACTCTGCTCTTTTACTGGGATGGAAAGTAAACACAGACACGGTAATGCCTTGGGAAACCATACCTAATAATGAGATGATGTCACACTGGTACCCAACTCTAGGAGCGCTTACACTCAGGCAAACACTTGGGTTAACAGGAAGTTCAACACTGGCCATTACAGGTTACCCTGCTGCCCCAACAGGCGCAAGGTCAATTATGCTTGATCCGGCTGATAAATCAGGAGATTTTACTTATCTTAAAAGCGTTGATTCAACAACGACACCTTATACTTATACCTGCGCAAGTAAAAATGGTGGTAACTGTGGTGTAGGCAGGAGATTTGCAGCTGATGGTTATACCGAAGATGTATTTTTGGCAACTCTTGCTAAAGTAGATGCATTAGCAGAAGGCGGTATCTATCCTGGCTGGCATGATATTATTAATCTTGCAACTGCTACTTTAGGCCCTAATAATGGCCCAAGTGTTAAGATACTTACCGGCGCAAATGGTGCTGCAAGTGGTTTCCATTTTGGTTTAAATAAGGAAAACGAAGAGAATGCACCGGAATGGAGTACAGATGCATTTGAATTTGGAACAACCTATCTTTTGGTTATGTCTCATGAATTTGTGGATGGTGACAATAATGATGTTACCAAGCTATATGTTTTTAAAGAAGGTGATGAAATACCATTTTCATTAGAGGGTGTTACGCCTCAGGCAGTAATGGATGACACCTATACCTTGGGTGTGGATCCTACAGATCTAACAATCGTATTTTCAAGGGAAAGAAGGCAAAAAATGACGACTCCTTTGGCCGAACTTACCGGAATAAGGGTTGGAAACACCTGGGTAGCAACAATATTTGAAGATGCAGCCAATGCAGTTAACCCTAACGATATTACTGACAGGGTTATTACAAATACCTCTTTTGAAGGTTGTAGTAAATAAAATTGTATAATTTTTTTTAGCTTAAAATAAAGAGATTGGTTATGAAAGTTTTTCATAGCCAATTTCTTTTAAAAATATTGTTATGAAAAATAAATTCTTAAAACATTCTGTTTTAATTCTTTTAAGCTTGGTTACCAGCAGTGTATTGGTTTATGGACAAACAAGGAAAGTAACAGGGAATATTGCAGACAAACAAGGGTTGGCCCTGCCGGGAGTTAATGTAGTTATTAAAGGTACATCCACAGGTACCATCTCGGATTTAGAAGGGAATTACAGTCTTGAAGTTGCTCCGGAAAACATACTTGTATTTAGCTTTATAGGTTATCAGTCACAAGAAATAACTGTAGGAAACCAACAGAGAATATCTGTGGTACTTAATGAAGAAGCCACTGATATAGGGGAAGTAGTGGTTGTTGGATATGGTACCCAAAAGAAATCAGACCTTACAGGTTCAGTTAGTGTTACGTCAACCTCAGAATCGGAATTACAGACCATCTCCAGAGTTGAAGGATTCCTGCAGGGAAAGGTTGCCGGTGTTACTGTAGCCATGCAGAGCGGTGCTCCAGGCGCACAGCCTAAAGTAAATATAAGAGGATATACAGGTAGCCCGGTTTATGTAATTGATGGCTTTATTGGCGAGGATATAAATTCTATAAATCCTGCCGATATTGAAAGCATTACTGTATTAAAGGATGCATCGGCAACAGCTATATACGGATCGAGAGGTGCCAACGGAGTAATACTTATACAAACAAAAAAAGGCGGGAAAACCGATAAACTTGATGTTAACGTTGATTATTATCATTCGGTTGCCACACTGGCAAAAAAAATGGACGTCCTTGATCCTGTCTCATATATGAAGGTAGTTAACGCAAAGGCAGAAGAAGGAGGGGCATTACCGTTTTTTTCAGGTTCAGAGATAGACAGTATAGAAAGAAACGGGATAGGAACAGACTGGCAGGATGAATCATTCAGGGTTGCACATACCGATAATATTCAGCTTTCCATTTCCAGTGGAGGTGAAAAGACTTCCTATAGATTCTCACTTGGGGGACATAAGCAGGAAGGAATAATTATCAATGGCGATTACCAGCGGTATAATGCCAGGTTTAATATGAAAACATCTCTTTCAAAAACCACAACCCTCGATTTTAGCATATCCAACTCTTTCGAAAAATTGTATAATGTAGGTAACCGTGGATCTGCCAATTACGAGGTAGTGGAATCTGCGGTATCATGGCCATCAAACCTTACCGTAATTGACCCCGCAACAGGCGATTATACAGCTTACCAGGGCTATGGCCCAACCACAAAAGGCAATCCCATTTTTATGGCAAAAGAGAGACCTAGCCAAAACTCTAACAATAATTTTGCCGGGAAAATTAGCCTGGAGCAGGAGTTTCTTAAAGATTTTAAATTTAAACTTTTTGGAGCCGTCCAGATATTCAATGGTTCGGGTATGTCTTTTTCCAGAGTATCCCCTGCCTCACAAACCGGCCATTCAAGTTCTAATTACAGCACATCCCTCAGAAATAAATTCCAGGGATCTGCACAGCTCTCTTATAACAAGGAGTTCAATGAGGATAATCGTCTTGATGTAGTAATTGTAAGTGAAGGACTGATTTCAAGAAAAAATTCATATAGTTTCACGGCTATGGACCCTTTTACCGACCAACTTGGGATATACAGTGCTGCTATTGCTGAAAGCTTTCCTTATGGAAATGCGAGTTTTACACCCGAGGGAATGGTCTCATACCTTGGAAGGGCGGTATATTCCTTAAAGAATAAATATCTTTTCACATCATCTTTCAGGATTGACGGTTCATCCAGACTGACCGATGGGAATAAATACCAGCCATTCCTTTCAGGAGCTATAGCATACAGGTTGTCTGAGGAGGACTTTATTAAAAATATTTCTGCTATTAATGATCTTAAATTAAGGTTAAGTTATGGAGAGACAGGTGATGTAAATTCTGTGGGAGCATACCAGGTAATGGATCTTGTAAAACTCGGAACAAGCTATTATCAGTTTGATGGTTTTGCAATACCAGGCACAACATATGAAGACGGAGGCAGTAGGGCTAATCCGGATCTTATTTGGGAGACTTCCAGACAATTTAATGCGGGTATGGACTTGTCATTGCTTGGTAATATGTTCAGTCTTACTGCTGATTACTATATCAAATATACTTATGATTCACACTTTAGTAAAAGTGTCCCAAGCTATCTTGGGGGTGGTTCAATAATAAGTAATTTAGGTGTGTTCAGGAATAATGGAGTGGAGCTGCAGCTTAACACTAAATGGATAGAGGGAAATAAGAGGAAGCTTTCTGTCAACACCACCCTTAGTTTCACTTATAATGTAAGTGAGGTTATTAGCATACCTAAAGATTCCCTAAGGGTAGGTGGCAACCAGCAGGGATTTGATACTAATTCCCATTTAATGATAATGGGGCAGCCGGTAGGCCAGATAGTAGGATATGAATACCTCGGGGTAAAACGTCCTGACGTTGATGTGGAAGGTGCTCTGTCCTCTGCACAACCCGGAGATGCCTTATACCATGATGTAAACGGAGATGGTCAGCTAAACCTTAGCGATGTAGTAATCATAGGTAACGGACACCCCGACTTTACCTGGGGATTCAATGCCAATATAGGATTAGGCAACTTCAGTCTGAACATGTTTTTAAGAGGAGTTCACGGACTGGAGATATATAATTTACCTGCACACTATATGTTGGGTGGGGGCTCGGGTGTTGTTGATGGTACTTCAACCCGGCTTGTCAATTCCTATACCTTTAACCGAAGTGGGGATCTGCCTAAACTAACAGCAGACTATAAGCGTCAGTCTTCACTTTTTCTTGAAGATGGTAGCTTTATACGGTTAGACAATGTTACTTTGGCATATGACATGCCATGGGATAGGTTTAAAAATGCTAATCTTAGTGCATACCTTAGTGTACAGAATATATATGTACTTACCTCATACACTGGTTACGACCCTGAAGCAAAAACGGGAAGTAATACAGCACCTGGGGTGGATAAAGGTTCTTTTCCTAACCCCCGGACTTTTACTTTAGGACTTAAGTTGAATCTCTGATGAAATTTATTAGAGCAATTAAAAAAGCATAATATAATGAAAAGAAAAATATTGATAATAAGCGGAGTTCTTCTTTTACTGTTTTCCAATTCATGCAAGGATATGTTAATAGAAGAACCAAAAGACAGGATACTCTATGTAAATTATTTTGAGGATATGGCATCCCTTGATGCTGCTATAAGTGGAGTATATGGCCAGTTGGTAACGAATAACTGGAAAAGATCGCTTGGATCAGCTAGTTCAAGGTCACTTTTTACCGGAGCTGATGACTGGACCGCCCAACCCGGCGGGAATAAAAGGCCATGGAGAATTGGTGACCAGCTTGCAATAGGGGCGGCAGATACCAGGGTGTCAGGCCCGGGCTGGAACCTACCCTATGATGTTATATTACAAGCAAATTTTTCAATAGTAGGCAGGGATATTCTTGAAGGGATGGGTTATGATCCCGAAGTTCTTGACGAGAAGGTATCAGAAGTGTATTTCCTTCGAGCCTGGGCTTATTTCTGGCTCGTACGTTTATATGGGGGGGTGCCTATTGTGCTATCTCCAGACCCGGAAAACAAGTTCCCTTCAAGAGCTTCAGTAGAGGAGGTATATGAGCAAATACTTAGCGACCTTGACTTTGCCTTGGAGTACCTGCCAGAGTCCCGGTCGGAAAGGGGAAGAGTTAGCATGTGGGCAGCCAAGGCTATGCGTTCAAAGGTCTATCTTACAATGGCAAGCTGGCCTTTGAAACAAAGCGACAAATATGCCCTCGCCTTGCAAGATGCCGAGGACATTATAAATAACGGCTCTTTTGATATTGAGCCTGTATTTACAGACCTCTTTGATATTGATAACGAGTATAACAATGAATATATATGGCAGCTAAGGTTTTGCCCAACTGAGGAGTGCGGCCTGTCACTAAATTCAACACTGGGTGCGCAGACCACAAAGCCGGGAGAACTGGGAGGTTATCAGGACCTTTTTATTGAAAAGGGATATTATAACAGGTTCCCTGAAGGTGCAAGAAAGGAGCATTCATTCCTTAGTTTCCTCGTATCTGAGAATGATGAAGATGAAAATGGTTATAATGATACCATTCCATGGGAAAACTTCATATGGCAACATCCTTTTTTCAGTAAGTATTACAGCGGAGCTATTGATAAATATGCCCCCTATGAGCCACAGAAAGGTGGTACAAGTTCAGGCCTTGATCATCCTATGTACAGGCTGTCTGAGATATATATGATATATGCCGAGGCCCAGGTAATGGGTGGAGGCGGAGATGCTGCACTGGCACTGGAATATGTAAACAAGATAAGAAGAAGGGCTAAAGGGGTTGATATTGATACTCCGGATGCAGATGATCTTGCTGCTCTTGATTTAGATATCATAATTGATGAAAGGGGATGGGAGTTCCTTGGTGAGATGAAACGCTGGTTTGACCTTACCCGTACGGAGAAACTTGCAGAAGCATTATCGTACAGGGACCCGAGTGAAATGCCCCTTATTGGAGATCCTTCGAATAAGAATCTTTATTACCATCCAATACCCCAGGGGGACATGGAACTTAATCCTAACCTGGAACCGAATCCAAGGTAATTTTGGATTTTATTTATAATTATGGAAATATTGACTTGATCTTTATATGAATGAAACAAGGAGCTTGTTTTTAAAGTGCAAAAATAATGTCATTGTTACGGGGGGCAGCCCCGGGTTTATTACTGTAAGTTGTATCTGATCATATTTTATAGTGATAAAAAAAATAAATTTATAAAGTGATAAAAAAAATAAACTAAGAGATATGAAAAAAGTATTTAGCTACTTGGCAGCAATTATATTCTTAACAATATCAGTTAGTGCTTTTGCCCAGCAGGAACGCATTGTGAACTGGAGTTTTGAATCGGGTATTAATGGTGTAGGTCAATTTAATCTCAACTCAGCCTGGAATGAATACGATTTTGAGAGGGTTGAAACAGTTTTAGATACGGATGCAAGCAACGGACGCTGTTTAAGGTGCATCAGGAATAAGAGCTTTTTTGGAAAGGATGCTCTTGGAATCGGTCAGTATGGTGGCCGTGCCCAATCTGTCATTCCTTGCCCTGAGCCGGGAACAGAATATATATTTAGTGCCAGGGCTAAAGTGTCCGGCGATCTTGGAGACGAGGGACCCGGTGAGATAGCACTTTACTTTTATGATGGCAATGAAGAGATATTATCCAATCCAATCTTCTACTTTTCTGGCACAAGTTACGAGGAACAGACGCAGACTATAACTGTACCGAATGATGCTGTTTGGTGTCGGGTATGGGTACGTAAAGACGCTTCTGTGGATTTCAAAACTGACTGGGTCTCACTTAAAGCTGTCACTGATGATACCCCCGGAGCTGTTACTAACTTCAGGGCCAGCGATATCGGAACTTCAAAAGTGCTTTTGGAATGGGATCCCGTGGCCGGGGCAAGTGGGTACCAGATCTTAAGAATGCCTAAAGATTCTGCCACATGGCGAACTATTTTTATTACAAACAAGCGTGGAACCAAAACCTCATTCATTGACTCACGTGACGCTTGGAATAACTACCTGGTACCGGGTACGGAATATATCTACAAGATTTTTGCAGTGGGAGATTTCGGCAGTTCAGATACTACAGAAATAAATGTAACAACATTTGGAGCACTTGTTACCTCACCGGGAAATACTACTTATTATATTGATGCTACAAATGGTGACGATGCTGCTTCAGGAACATCGGAAGCTACGGCATGGAAGTCATTTATGAACCTCGATCGACTGGAACTGGAAGCCGGAGACTTTGTACTTCTAAAAAAAGGGGAATACTGGAATGAATCCCTGATACTGCACGGTAATGGCGAGTCAGGCAATGAAATTACAGTAGCTTCGTATGGAACGGCAGAGGAACGGCCAATAATCAATGTTGAAGGAATGGCTCATGCTGCTGTTCGTCTGATTGATGTTTCTTATTACCGTGTACAGGATCTTGAACTGTCTAATTACCAACCTTTCTTCCGTGAATTTTTTAAATATGGCATTGAAGCCGGTACATGGAAAGAAAAAAGCGTTAGCGGACTGTATTTCGATAACCTGTTTATCAATAAGGTTCTCGGTACTGCAGTTCGCGGCGGCAACGGAGGCTTTATTTCTGACGGGGAGCTAACTGCCGGTATTCGTCTGGCTACGGATATCAGGTATGCAGACTTTAACGCCAGGATGATTTACGATGCGAGCATCACAAACTGTGAAATCAGAGAAGGGGGAGGCCATTCAATACACATGGGAATTATTGATGGTATTAATGTCACAAATAATGTAGTGCATCGCGGGGGATATACCAACATGCTTACACGCAGGCTTTTTAACGGTATCATTGCTAATAATTACTTTATGGAAGCAGGTTATTACATGACCTGTATGGACAATGCCGGGGTCGGCATGTACGGAGGTGACAATATGCTTTTTGAAAAAAATGTAATTTATAAAACCTATAACGAAAATTCGGGCCAATCCCTGAATATGGATGGTTGTGATCATTATATTGTTCAATATAACTTTTTTAAGGACAGTGGGTCTGGCTGTTTTGTAATCAACCATGCGGCTGATGGCAACATCTTTCGCTACAATATATCTGAAGGGTTTAATGACCAGTGGTTTAGGAACCTTGGCGGGATTAACACTAAAATTTACAATAATACGGCCTATGTATATGCGACAAATATCGGCATAAAATTTGTTAGCAATTCAAGAACAGTAAGCAAAAATCCTACTCCCACCTACAATACACAGGTATATAACAATATTTTCATCAGGGAGACTTCAGACTCAGTTGAAACTGCTGATCTGATTGTTGAACGCGATGAAACTGTCAACTCGGAATTCAGGAATAACGTATATTACGGCAATTTTCAGGACACGGTACCTGAAGATAAGAATCCGTTTTTCGACGATCCACTTTTGGTTAATCCAGGTTCTGGCAGCGTGGATATGGTCGATCTCTCAATAAGTGTGGATGGTTATCAACTTCAAACTGCCTCTCCGTATTGCAGTTGGGGCATTATCATACCTGACAACGGTGGATTTGATTTCTGGGAAAAATTTCTGCCTCCGGACTTTTGCACTATTGGCGCCCATCAGACGGATGACAAAACAACAGGCATTGAGAACCCCAACAGTATACCGGAAACTGTGTATTTTATGAAGAATTATCCTAATCCGTTTAATTCCATAACGAATATTCAATACTCTGTACCGGAAAGTTATATTTCCAATGAGCAAGAGGTAAACCTAAGTATATATGATATGCACGGAAGCTTATTGAAAACTCTTGTTAATGAGTCTCAAAAACCGGGCGTTTATACTGTTCAATGGAACAGTAAAGACAATATGGGCATGGCCATTACACAAGGAATATACTTATATAGTATCAGGATAGGTGATTTTTCTGATACTAAGAGGATGATTTTATTGGATTAAGATGAAATCATAATATCCGGATGATTGGTTTCTAAGATAAGCAGGCCTTAATAATCGAATTTTTAGAAGCCACCTAAAAGATGACCCTGTTGAGGACTGGCTGCAAATTAGTGTATAAATAAAAATATGGAAATATTATGAAACGAACATTTAGCTACTTGATAGCAACTATATTCTTAACAATATCAGTTAGTGCTTTTGCCCAACAAGAGCGTATTATTAACTGGGACTTTAGTTCGGCTATAGGAGGCAAGATACCATTTGATGAAAGAGCCGCCTGGAATGAATTTAACTTTGACAGGAATGAAATAGTCCAGGGCGACTTGGGTGTTGCAAGCAATGCAAGGGCTCTTCGTTGTTATATAAATAAAGAATTTTTTGGAAAAGATTCATATGGTGTCGGTCAGTATGCAGGCCGCGCACAATCAATCATTCCTTGTCCTGAACCAGGGACAGAGTATACATTTAGCGCCAGGGCAAGGGTGGTAAATGAGCTTGAAGGTGAAGGACCAGGGGAAGTGGCTCTCTTTTTTTATAATGAGCAGGGAGAGGTAATCTATAAACCAGTATTTTACTTTTCAGGCACAAGTTATGAAGAACAGACGCAGACTATAACTGTGCCGGCTGATGCTGTATGGAGTCGTGTATGGGTACTAAAAGGCGGAAGAGTGGATTTTTATACCGATTGGGTCTCTCTGAAAGCTACAGTTGATGATACTCCGGGTGAGGTTACTGGTTTTACAGCCTCTGATATCGGAACGTCAAAAGTCCTTCTGGAGTGGGATCCTGTAGTAGGTGCAAGTGGATATCAGATTGAACGAAAGGGTGTTACGGATGATGCTGTAAAATGGCGTACCATGTTTATAACACAGAAAGGTGGTAGTTCTACCTCCTACCTGGATTCACGGGACACATGGTTCAGACAAATAGAAGCTGACACTACATATAATTACAGGATAAGAGCTTTGGGTGATTATGGTAAATCGGCTACTACAACATTGGATGTAAGTACCATAGCAATTCAAACAACATCCCCCGGTAACACAACTTATTACGTTGATGCTACAAATGGGGATGATGTAGCCGATGGGATATCTTCAGCTACTGCATGGAAAAGCTTTATGAATATAGATCGTATGGAACTGGCTCCGGGGGACTCAGTGTTGTTAAAACGCGGAGAGTATTGGAATGAATCTCTTATCCTGCATGGCAACGGTGAGGCTGGTAATGAAATTACTATAGCTTCTTATGGAACAGCAGCGGAAAAACCAGTAATAAATGTTGAAGCAGTGCATAATGCCGCTATTCGCATGGTAGATATTTCTTACTACCGTGTGCAGGATCTTGAACTATCCAATTACCATCCGTTTTTTCGTGAACTCGCCAAATTCGCTGTTGAGGCAGGAAACTGGAGGGTGAATTCGGTATCCGGTCTTCATTTCGATAATCTGTTTATCAATAAGGTTAGGGGGGCTGGTATTCGCGGTGCAAATGGAGGTTTTATTGATAATGGCGAACTGACTGCTGGCATACGCCTGGCTAACGACATCCGCAGATCAAAACCGGATGATAAGATGATATACAACGCGAGTATTACCAACTGTGTTTTTAAAGATATTGAGCAGCATGGAATGCATCTGAGCCAGATAGACGGGCTTGAGATCAAAAATAATGTTGTGAAGCGTGGAGGCTATACCGGAATGCTTTGCCGCAGGCTTTACAATGGTACCATTGCTAATAATTACTTTTTGGAAGGGGGGTACTATATGACATGTGATGATAATGCCGGGGTTGGCTTCTATGGCGGCGACAATATCCTGTTTGAAAAAAATGTAGTATACAAGACTTATAACCAGGCATCGGGACAATCGCTAAATATGGATGGAACCGACAACTGGATTGTACAATATAACTATTTCAAAGACAGTGAGTCGGGATGCTTCGTGCTCAACCATGCGGCGGATGGCAATATTTTTCGCTACAATATATCTGAAGGATTTAATGACCAGTGGTTTAGGAACCTTGGCGGGATTAACACTAAAATTTACAATAATACGGCCTATGTATATGCGACAAACAATGCGTTTTTTATCAGCAATTCAAAAACGGTAAGTAATAATCCTACTCCAACCAGTAATACACAGGTATATAACAATATATATTATAGGGAAGCTTCGGATATAGTAGACGATGCCGATCTGATTATTGAAGCTCTGGAAACTATTAATTCTGAGTTCAGTAATAACGTATTTTATGGTAATTTCAGCGATGAAGTACCCGAGGATATTAATCCGTTTTTTGATGATCCGCTTTTTGTTAATCCCGGTTTTGGCAGCGTGGATATGGATAATCCCTCAATAAGTGTGGATGGTTATCAACTGCAAGTCAATACTCCATATAATAACAGAGGCATTATTATTCCCGACAACGGGGGCTTTGATTTCTGGGAGAATGAACTATATGATGACTATCGTTCGATTGGTGCATACCAGGGTTTGAGTGAACCAAATGCTGTCATTGATCATTCTGTTGAATCGAACACTGCTGACCTTTTGCAGAACTATCCCAATCCATTTAATTCAATAACGAATATTCAATACTCTGTACCTGAAAGTGATACCTACAATGAGCAAGAGGTGAAACTAAGTATATATGATTTACACGGACGTAAAATAAAAACTCTTGTTAATGAATCTCAAAAATCAGGCGTATATACCGTTGAATGGAACAGAAAAGGTGATAGCGGCAAAGCTGTAGGCGATGGCATATACTTCTATAGAATTAAAATAGGTGACTTCTTTAAAACCAGGAGTATGATTTTGTTGGATTAAGAAAGGTGTAAAAGTCAAAATACTAATAAAAGAGCTCAAAAGTATGCGTTTGGGCTCTTTTTTTTTTTTATTGTAAATTGTTACAGATTAACCCGCATTATTCCCCGCTAAGGCGGGGCAGGCTATGAGTTTTTCTAATCATGAACCTTTAGCTCGGCGGTAGCCAATCTAAATGCGAGAACCGAAACGCTGAAGGCGTGAGCTCACTGAAAGTAAACCCCGACTTAGTGAAGCTAAATTTTGGGTTATTAAAATTCTAGCTGAAGTTAGTCGCTTTTGCAGAAAGCAATAATTCTATGAACGTGCTTGCACCTCAGCGCAGCTAATTATTGGGGTTAATAGCTTGTTGCCCTTATTCCTCAGGGGCGTTAAAGTGGATTTTGTTTTTAATTAAGCCAATTTCTGTATCCCATTTTGCAACATTGTCAATGTCTTCGTATCCGCTTATTGACAGTTGTAAAAGGGTACTACGTAAATCCATGTTTTTGGTAATTGAATTTGAGTTGGCAAATTCGTTTATAAGCTTAATGTAAGTCTCAGCTTCGTTGTACTTGCCCAAACCTTTTAAACAAAATGCCTGATAGTATTTTGTTTTCATGTCTTTATATTTATATATAGGTTCAAAGCGGCTTAAACGGCTTAAACCAAGAGCTTCGTTCCAGTATTCTTTGGATTTTTCCTGATTACCAAGTTTCGAGTTACAATAACCCAAGTAAAATAAGCGTCGTGCCTGCATCGAATATAAAGGTACATGGTGTTGGGCTATTTTTGTATATTTGCATTAGGGTTCGCCTTTATTTTTTTTGAAATGGATGCATTACAAAATTTAAAATACACGTATAAAGAATACCTTGATTTAGAAGAAACCTCTGAATCAAGGCATGAATATTTTTATGGTGAAGTTTTTGCTTTGGCAGGAACAAAACGAAATTTATAACGAAATAGAACTAAACAGCAAAAACTTTACGGCATTTGGAAAGCACGAACCGGCAATGTGTGTGGATATTCGATTATTTCAGTATCAATTTTTCTTAACTGCATGAAAATTTATAATTTATTTCTTGTCAAACTATCCGCAATAGTGTAATTCAATTCCATAAGGTAATCACCCATGCCAGGGCCGTACCAACCCATTAACCTGGCTTCGTAGGTATCATAGTAGTAATATTTTGCAGGGATAATATAACCCAGGTATTGCCCATTGAAGCTGGTAATAGCTGCATTATATCCTTTTAATTCCAGCGCATTTTTAAGGTCAATGGCATATTCGCCGCTTAACTCAGCCGGCTGGGTTAACCAAATTAAATTATTTAACTGAAGTGCTTGCAGGTATGTTGATTTTACTTTGGGCATTAATTTCTTTCCAAGCCATGGTGAAAGTCGCCAATTATCTGTAATATATATTGCCTGAAGTTTTGGGATTTCTATTTCTGAGGTAATACTTGAAAATACCACACTATCAGAATATTCCATTTTATTGAAGGCAACTGTTGCTGAATCAGCAAGTGATTTTCCAACAAAATCAGCTTTTTCGAATTTTTCGCCTTCGCCTTTATTAGTATGGCTCCCTACAGTACCACCAAAAAACATGGCCATATCAATCCCTTTATCTTCTAAAGTGCGTTGGAAATATCCCGGATAATCGCCGCTAAATTGATTGTTCCATGTACCAATTATTGTAGGATGTGCCGCAAAGATACCAATTGCTGCATGTTTACCTTCATCCTGCTTTATCGAAATTACTGTAAGTTTATCGTTTAGCCGTCCGGTTTCTCCAATAAGCCTGTTTGCGACTAAATTTGGTGCATGAATATATCCGTGTGCAAATTGGGCAATTTTTAAATCCGAAACTGATTGTAATATCACTTTTGTTATTTTTTCACTTAACCATTCGACTACCCCGGGCTGGTATTCACCGCCAAATTGTTTTCCTACAAATTTGGGGATACAATTTCCAATGCTGGAATGCGTATGTGTTGCGCCGAAGAATAATTGTCCACGTGTAATATCAGAACGTTTTTTTAACTTTTCCACTACTTTATCTACAACTTCCGGGGGCATTAACAAAAGGTCTGCACTTATTAATATAGCTTTTTTACCGGCCACATCAAGTGCAATTGCTTTAGCAAATAATGAATCGTGTACTCCAACTGCATTTTGACCTTTCCCAAAACCGGCTAATTTTATAGTATTAAATTCACCTTTGGACGGTTTTTGGTCTCCAGAGATAATTTTTGGTGTAATATTAATTTTTGCAAAACCTGCCTGCAAGTTGCCTTCGGTAGTTATACGATTGCTGAGCACATTATTGAGCCTCTCTGTAGTATTTTTATAATAAGTTGTTTCAAAATAAGGGGTTTTATCAATAGAACTAATTACAAAGCAGCCTGCTGCAAAAATTATAGTAACTATTATCCCTGAAGTTATTAAGAGTATTTTTAGCCATTTCTTCATATTTTCGTCTGTTTATCTGTTGATTTGATTATTCGTTGATTTGTTTGTTTGCTGTTTAAATCTTATAATCAACAAATATCAATTTTAAATGTTTAATCTATCTCAAATTCTTTTCTTTAAGAAATTTATGCAATTTTACAGGTAAATCAGATTGGATAATATTAGCACCTTTCTCAATTACAGGTGAATATCCCCATTTAACAAAACCAACCCATGCTTTTATATCAGGAAAAACAAGTGCATTAATCCATATCCGGGCGCCACCTTCTTTAATGGTAGAAACTACCTCATCAGTATAAAAATCCGGATCAATATGAATAACCGGGGGATGATATCTTTCGATTATTTCTTTAACATCATCAAGAGAGTGTGCACGGGGCATTACCATTAGCGTGGAATCCAATATAAGAACCGAATCCAATATTTCAAAGCTTCCATCAAAGAAAAGCACTTGCTTCTCTGTATTAGTTTTATGAACCAAATTAACCAGGGGTTTTATATATACATCTTTTATATCCAAATCAATCATAATTTTCCCTTTTGCTAATTTAAGGGCTTCTTCTGCAAGTGGGATTTTATATGTAATTGTATCTCCCCATTCTGAGTCAAGTTCTAGTTTTGCTAATTCATCATAAGTAAAATCTTTTACATTTCCTTCTCCATTTGTTGTCCTCTTAAGTGTGCCATCATGCATTAAAACTAATTTGCCATCTTTTGTTGTCCTTATATCTATTTCAACAATATCAACTCCCATTTCAATGGAATATTTAATTGCAGCAAGTGAATTTTCAGGATACTTTTTGTTGGATGCCCTGTGAGCTGCGATTAAAACTTTTTGCGAAGACGGGTTGTGAAAGTCCTCAAGAATTTGATTTAGTTCACTTGGATTAGTTTCAAATTCAACAGTTTTACAACTAATTACTATAATTGAAATGAGCAGAAAGAGAAGTATTGATCTCATATTGTTAGTTTGTTATTTTTTATCTTTCCTGTTTTTTATCTATTTATCAAAAGCTTATGCTATTATAATTTTATTATTTTGTTTGTACCATTCATTATACAAACTTTTGTAAGTTTCATGAATTGTACTTCTTTTAATTTTATTGGTAGGAGTTAATAAGCCATTTTCAATCGACCAGTTTTCAAACATAATAACAAGTTTATCAATTTTTTCATAAATTTGCAGTTTTTTGTTAACTTCATTAAGTGTGCGTAACAGGCTTTTTTGAATATCATCACTATTTAATCCTTTACCGATTTGAGATAGTTGGATTAAACCCATAGGTTTAGAGAGCCCAATACCAACTAAGCAAATCTGCCCAATTAGCTTATTAGTCATGAAACGATTTTCAATTGGAGTAGGTATTATAAAAGATCCTTTCGATGTTTTAAATGTATCTTTAATCCTACCTTTTACTGTAAGGTAACCTTCGTTGTCAATTTCCCCGGTATCACCTGTTTTGTAGAATCCATCATCGGTAAAGCACTCTTTTGTTAATTCAGGTTCATTATAATACTCTTTAAACAGCCAACTGTTTTTAACCAGAATCTCATTTGTTTCAGGGTCGGTTTTAATCAGTCCTTCTTCAAAACATTTACCTGACTTTCCTATTCTGACATCATCTTTCGGCTGAATGATAACAATGGCCAAAGCTTCGGTCATTCCATACGTCTCCTGAATATTTATTCCAATATTTTGAAACCATTCGACAGTAGACGGCAACATTGCTGATGCACCTGAAATCACTAACTTTGTATTATTAAGACCTATTGTAGTTTGTATCTTTTTTTTAATCTGTTTCGCATTTTCCGGCATTTTTAATAACTCATCTAAATTAGGCATTTGCTTTAGGATACCTTGTTTTAACATCTCCCAGATGGCTGGTACGCCTAAAAAAACACTAGGTTTTGCATCTGTCAGATTTTTTGCAAATGAATGAAGTGATTCAACAAAGGATATTTGACCTTCATAGTAGAAACCGCAAGTAATAATAAGCGTTTGTTCTGCTATATGGTTAAGTGGCATATATGATAGAAAGGTATTTTTACCGGGAGAAGAAAAATTAAAATTATTGTGTGGCTTATCTTGTTTCAATATCAGATTTGCCGGTTGAGCATAAGTCATCACAACTCCTTTGGGTACTCCCGTTGTTCCTGATGTAAAAAATATCGACCATATATCATCTGATTCCGGCCTGAAGTTTTCCTTATCAGGTTCTACATCTTTTATAAATTCATCCCAGCTAATACCTGAATCAATAACAGCATTTCCTTTGTAATGTGGAAATTTTACAATAGGTAAGTCGTTAGGCACACCATTTTTTACTCTATCCCAATTTTCAATTTTACCGACAAATAATAACTTTATCTCCGAAAGATCTATTACTTCTTTTAAATCTTTTTCTCCTAAATTTGCATAGAAAGGGACATGAACAAAACCTCCAAGCATTATAGCTATTTCAGCGATAACCCATTGGTAACAATTTTTGGAGTAGATACCAATCTTATCTCCTTTTTGTAATTCGGAAGATTTCATTGCTGTTACTAAACGAAGCGCTTCTGTGATTGCTTCATCATATGTAAATTCTTCCCAAATATCGCCATAAGGTTGTCTTAAAAATATTTCATTAGGAAGAGTTTCTTGCATTTCATAAATTTTGTCAACTAAAGTTGGATAATTATTCATAGTCACTCTATTTTGTTATTATAATAATTTTAATTAATAGTTAGTTATCTTTTCTTAATTTCTAAACTATCACAAATTTCACCTTTGAAATTATAAGTATTGTAAGTTAGTTTATTGCCTGTAATGTCAATTTTCTGATAATAATAATCTCCTGCACTATATCTTATATCAACAAAATCTTTTTCCGGCAGTTCTAATTTTCTACCGGGTAGTGCAACTGAAATAACATAAATAGTTCCTTGTGAAGGATCTTTCACCACTTTTTCATCATACATTGGTTTTGATCGCATATAGTAATGAACATGCCCGCTAAAAACTATGTCAACATGGTACTTGTCGAATAGTGATCCCCAATTTTTTCGTATTATCGGGTAATCTTCATCGGCAGAAAAAGGAGGGAAATGGAATATTACAAATTTCCATTTTGCATCGGTATTTTTTAATTCATTTTCTATCCATGAAGTTTGCTCTTTAATTGGTAAAGTAGAAGCTATCATTAAAAACAGAGCATTCCCATAATTGAAACTGTATGTGTATTCCGGTGGAATATTTTCAGGGCCATTGTCAGGTAAATCAAATAAGTCGGCATACATCCATGCCCCAAGTCCTTTTTGGTCATCATGATTTCCAGGAACAGTCATCAGGGACTTATTTTTTAACACATCCGAAGAATATTCAAAAAACTCATCCCAATCGTTTCTATACAGCCCCGTACCAACCATATCGCCACCCTGTGTATAGAAATCAACATCAGGAAACCTTGTATAAGAATTATTTATCAATTCTCCCGAATGTGGAGATCGGTGTATATCACCTAAATAAATAAAGGAGAAAGGAGCTGATGTGTCGGGAGCAGTATTGAACTCAGATATATCGCTCCAGCTTTCTGTATTGGGATTACCAACTATATAATTATACTTTGTGCCTGACTTTAAATTTTCGATAAAAGCGGTATAACGATTTATATACCTGTCGTTTTGCAACATCCTATCTTCCATTGTTTTCAAGCCTGCATCAACTTGATTGTAAGTATTCTTATCTAATTCAGATTCCCAATATCTAACTACCCCATTTTTTGAATTTGTATTAGTTCGCCATTGTATTGATTGTGTTGTTTCAGGATTGTTACTCCATGTTAGCATTATTTGATCGGGTTTATCTGACGATGGAAACTTAGTTTCTCTAAAAGCATTAATCAGGTAAGCTTCGCTGGCTCTTCCTCTAATTGTAGTTAATAGTTTTCCGCCTTTCAATTCTTTAGGCACTTCGGTAAGTACAAGTTCATCCCAATCGTGGTAAGTAAATGAACCTATATTCATTGTACTCACAAATTGGTTTTTAGGGAAAAAATTACTGAGAATTAATTCTTTTGATTTATCAACAGCTTGTACAGTAACAAAATAATGCCTGTTTTGATTATCAAATCCATTTATTCCTAATCCAACATTCCCTGCCGGAAATTCTTTCTGCCATACTTCGTATGTAGTATATTCGTTTTTTACTATCAGTTCAGTTTTTTGAAAACCTTTCTCGTGTAGCCAAAAAGGAACAACAGATTGTCCCTCCTTAAGCATAATCGATACTATAGAAAGAGTGTTTATGTCAAACATCCAGTACTTTGTAGAAAGAATTTCCAATTCATCTTCGCTAAAAAGATTTAGTACATCCTCATTAGTTAAAGTATTCAACTCATCATTACTAACTGTATTATAGATATGACTAACAGCACTATCAATAACATCTTTTACCGATTTAGGGTTTTGGCTGCATGATATAAGTAGCAGTAAAGAGAAAAATATCAGATGTTTTTTAACTTTTATCATAGTTTTTCCTTTTTTATTTATTACACTTTTCCAGTTCATTTATAATATTTTGCATAATATATTCTGAAATTTTATGCTCTTTATGTGTATCGTCTAACCATAAATCCCATTTACCTTTGTTTAGTTCTTTTACACGATTGAAAACTTCAGGGTAATAAGTTTTCCATTTTGTCCCGCCAAAACAACAGGCATCGTACTTGTTTACAAGCTGTACTTGTTTCCTGTTATCGCCATAAGCCCCAAGTACGTACAACTCAAGATAATTTGCTGTTTGTAAAAGTTCAGGAATGCTTTGTTCCCAATCTCCATTATCCTTATCCGAATCGGATCGTAAATACATAGGGTAACTTCCTGCAACAGGAAAGCTTATTTTTATTCTCGGATCAATCGCCGCTGCTATAGTTGTAGTCCAGGCACCACCCGAAATACCTGTCATTATTACATTGTCGTAGCTGTATTTGTTTTCCAGATAATTTATTGTTGTAATTACCGGTTCAATAAAATATTTAACAGAGTGACCTTTCGCCGGTTCTAAAAATTTGAAATGTTCGTGTTGTGTTAAATGAATTTTACCAAGTTTAGGAATAGTTATATAAGGTTTGTTGTTCATACCCATTAAAGGCATAGCTAATGCTACAACAGAATATCCATTATCAAGAAATTCCTTAATTACAGTTTTACCATTAATAAAATCTCCTCTGTGACCCTGATGATATAAAACAACTTTATTCTTTTTACTTTTAGGATTAAAATGGTAGATAACTGATTTCAGTCCATAATCCATTTCAACAGTTATTTTATTTATGGACTTTAATGATTTGATATCCTTATATTCCGGATCGCTATAATCCTCTTCAACTTTGTATGGTAATTTATCTAATGGTAATTCATTATTTCCAAAAACAAACTTTATCAGATTGTTTCTGAGTTGAAGAGCGTCATTCCCACTTTTAATTGATATTAGTTTATTTACATCGGTTTCTAAATACACCAATGGAATTTCAGGTTTCACTTCATATTTTTCTAAACCAAAAATGACACTACATGTACCAACGTTCTCATAAAATTCAATTTTAATATCGTATAACTCATCCTTATTTAGCCTAACTACTTTTCCTTTATAGCTACCTGCTTCGTGACTTGTCCATGCATCAATAACCGGCATGTTATTGAGAAAGAGCCTGAATCCATTATCTGATTTCATGCCAATCTCATATTCGCCGTTGCCCGGAGATTTTAACTGTCCGCTCCATCGTGCCGAGAACCTGTCAATATTGACATCATTTCCCGGAGAGCCGAATTCCCAATTAAAGTTTATCTGCTTG
>JBDLIU010000027.1:0-28441 GCA_039714715.1 Bacteroidota bacterium | reverse complement strand
AATATCGGTTCCTGCCCAAATCACGGATGTATCATGGGGCATAACCAGGAGATCGTTTAGGGCTACATCGGGGAATCCGTTGGCGCTGGATGTATTGGCTCCAAAACCCGAAATATCGTACCACGATTGCCCCAGATTGTCTGTTCGTAAAATCTTGGGCCCTTCAGCAAAAGAAAACATAACAAAAGCTGTAGAATCTAACACAGGGTGTGTAGCCAAACCGGAAATCCGGCCCATTTCTCTGTCAGTATAATTGTTAACAGGATTAAAACTCACACCCTCATCTGTAGAGACATGCAAACTATATTTTGTGGGGCTTTCCCGCATCCAGGAACCTGCCCAAATTATCTGAGGGTTGGCATGTGCAATCCTGACCTTTATCGAAGAGGCAAATCCCCATTGTGTATCAACCGGTGCCTCTGTCCATGATTCTGCAAAATCGGTAGATCTCCAAATACCAGATGCCCCGGCAGTAAATACCACGTCAGGATCGGCATGTAGGTTTTCGATTTCTGTTATAAAAGGGGCTGTTTCTCCAATATCACCCAGACCCGAAACACTTTGTGAGAAGGTAGACCCACTATTAGTAGACTTTCTGATATCGTTGTTATAGATTGAGACTAGCATTTGCTGCGGATCTTCATGATGCCATGCACAACCAAAACCATCGCCAGAACCTGCTCTGCGATAGAACGAATAAGCTGATCCTTCTTCACCGGGAGGGCTCATCCATGAACCATTATCCTGCAGCCCGCCAATATACCTGCTCTCTCCGGGTGCTTTATCAACAGCATAAAACTGCGAAGTGTTATAAGATAAGGAGGCAACGCTCCAGGAGCCATCTGCTTCTCCCGGTATGGTGCCAATTAAAGACTTGTATACACCGCCATCGTTGGCAATAAGCAACTGAAAATATTTATTGTCAGCCTCCCAAATGATCGGCACAATATTGTGGTGATCCGGGTGTACGCCTTGCGGAAGTGTTGATCCTAAAGATTGTGAAAAACTATTATTACCCCCATTTTGATTATAAGCATCGGCAATGGATGTGGTCGCCTTTAACCGTTTTTCCATAGGCTCATAGGTAATAATGAATTTTGATTCTGGCAGGCCGGTTGGATTCCAGGTTTCTCCTTCAGTCAGGTGGGGCCAGAGATTATAAAGCATCCTGTACTCATGCTGACCATCAGCCGCAATATTAGGGTCTTTTGTAGATCCATTATAGTTTACATTACTCACGTAAATATATTCTCTTGAATTATCCTGCCATTGGGCATTGTCCGTTAGAAGTGGCAACAAATTAAAAACATCGTCTTTCTGCTGATCTCTGAATGAAATCATCAGCTGGCGATTATTGGTAACATCCCAAGCCTGGAATGGCACCTCTACATAATCCTGGTAACTGTAGTCAGCGTTAGGAACACCAGAACCCCGTTCATCTGGTACGGTAAATCTATGGGCATATTGTTTTAAATGCCCTCCGGAACCATCCGGGCCAAAACGTAATTCAACAGAGACAAAGTCTTCGGCTACTTCATCTCCTGCTTCTATTTTACCCCCATAATAAGTGGCACCAAAATTAACCAGGCTAAGGAAGGTTGTGCCCTCCTCTTTGGCTCCCAGAAACTGTGCATCTACTGATATTGAGGTGTCCTTTATCTCGAATTTCCATAAATTCACACCTCCCACATAAACCATGTCTTCATTAAAAGGGTGTGCTAAAATGGTATTATCAAATCCTCCCTGGCCACCCAGGAAATCATCATCTACACCAAAATTCTCTTCGGTGGTCAACCACCAGGTTGCTCCGGCATCATCAGAAACATAAAGGTCTGAGCCACTTCCCGAAACACTTCCTACAACTGATGCAAACAATCTGTTGGTATTGACCGGAGAAACCGCCATTTCGGTCCTGCCATCAGGATTAAGGCCAAAACTTGAGTATGACCAGTTTTCACCCGCATCGGCAGATTTATAAACGCCATGTCCAAGAACTGTGGCATAAAGGATATTAAAATTACCCGGTGTTGTCACAACCTGTTGCACCCACGCAGGTGCTGAGAATTTGCGAGACCATGAAACACCGCCATTTGTTGATTTAAAAATGCCTGAATTAAAACCGGTTCCGTTGATGGCATCATTGCTGGTCGCAGCAATTACGATATCAGGATTAGTGGGATCAACAATGATCCTGTTAACCATCTGAAAATCTTCATTGTCAGCCGTAGATGTCAACAAACTCCAGCTCTCCCCTTTATCAGTTGATTTATAAATTCCAGTACCCCGGATACCAATATAAGCCCCTACTGATTCTCCTGTTCCGGCATAAATAATATTCGGATTAGATTCTGCCATGGCCATCCATGAAATAGCAAGATTGGGCAGGTCGCTGGTTTTATTTATCCAGCTTGTTCCACCATCTGTAGTTTTCCAGATGCCTCCACCTACACTGCCAGCCAGGTAGGTTTGATGGTTGATATCTTCTGGATCTACTAATAATGCCCTGGTTCTTCCCGGCACATTCCCGGGGCCTCTTTCAACAAAGTTGTATGTTGAGTTTAACCGTGCTGCAGAAAATTCTCGTCTTGCTTTATTCAGTTCTCTGAGCTGATAACCCATGGGATATCCCGGCTTGCTTTCACTCGGTCTGGTACGAAGCTCATTATAGATCTGGGCATACTTCAGTGGATTGTCAGCTTTATCTTCTGATACAACTTCCGGTATTTCATTACTTTTTACATAGCTGTCTACCGGAGTATGGTCACTTACCTTCCAGTAGGCTAATCCTGCAATCAGCAGAACACTAACCCCAATCGTTAATCTATAAATCCACTTTCCCATGCAACGTGGTTTTCTTTTTCGTTAACAAATCAATTTTATACTTAAATATCTGTACGCCATTTTCAACAATACCCTTATAATCTTCAAGGTATAGCGCTGTTTCATTTAACCATTCAACCTTACCTTTTATAGCTGTTCCCTGATATATCTCATCCCCGGTATTAATCTCCCACACGCCAAAATGCACAACTGTGGTGCCTGTTGAATTATCTTCATTCCATGCCAACACATATTCGTTTCCTGAATTATTAACTGTGCTATAGGGTGTTCCTATTTTATCCTTAATATCTGATGTAAGCACAACACTGTATATCGACTTTTGCGTTTTACAACTCACAAGTATAAGCACCATTGATAAGATGATAATAAATCGTGACATCCATCAAAATTAATTAAAATATATGAGGGGTGTTGCTATTGCTTAGGCTCAGTTTGAACCCAAAGCACCCAAGGGCCATCCATTCCAGGAGCAAATGATTTTTTTCTCTCATTTTTCTTCTACTGATATTTTGTGCACAGAAGGTTTAATAATTGGTTATCTTTAACTATAAAAGCCATGCATATTGATTTATCAGATAAGCGAACCCTGGTTACCGGAGCTTCAAGAGGTATTGGTGAAGCAATTGCTATTCAATTAGTAAAATCAGGAGCTACCGTAGCGGCTCACTACAATAAGAATCCTGTTAAAACAGACCATCTTACCTATGAGCAGCTGAAAAAGCTTGTACCTATAAAGGCAGACCTCAGTAGCCCCTCAGAAACCAGTGCTCTTTTTGATAAAGTAATTGATCGTTTCGGGCACCTGGATGTAATTATCAATAATGCCGGGATAGCCATAAAAAGTTCTATGGAAGGAGACATCAATCATTTTGTTAATGACTGGAAAAACACAATGGATGTAAACCTGCTGGCAACTGGTATATTATGCAAACATGCAATCAATCATTTTGTTGGCCGAAATGGTGGCATAATTATTAATATCTCCTCGCGGGCTGCTTTCCGTGGCGATACACCTGATTACCTGGCTTATGCTGCTTCGAAAGGAGGGATTGTGGCACTAACTCGCTCCATTGCTCGTGCCTATGGTAAGCAAGGAATTGTGGCTTTTAATGTTGCGCCTGGTTTTGTAAAAACCGATATGGCTCAAGATGCTATTGATGCCTATGGTGAGGGTTTTGTAAAAGATGATATTGCCTTGAATGATCTTACGCAACCTCAGGATCTTGCTCCCCTTATCACCTTACTTGCCTCCGGATTAGCCAACCATGCCACCGGTGGTACGTTTGATATAAATGCGGGGAGTTATGTGCATTGAAGACTAAAACTTGAGTCTGAAAGCTAAAAATTGTAATTTGTAATAGAGTATGGAAAAAAGAAGATGCGGCTGGAGTGCTAATACTTTTGAAGGTTACGAAAAGTATCATGATGAAGAGTGGGGAGTACCCGTGCATGACGACAGAAAGCATTTTGAATTCCTAATTCTTGAAGGTGCCCAGGCCGGCTTGAGCTGGTCAACGATCTTGAAGCGAAGAGATGGCTACCGTAAAGCCTTTGCCGATTTTAATCCTGTAAAAGTAGCAGACTATTCGCAAGGTAAGATTGAAAAACTCTTGCAAGATCCTGGGATCATCAGGAACAAGCTTAAAGTACATGCTGCCGTAACCAATGCAAAGTGCTTCCTCGAAGTGCAAAAGGAATTCAGCACTTTCGATGCTTACATTTGGGGATTTGTTGGCAACAAAACCATGGTCAATCAATGGAATAGCATCCATGAGCTACCTGCTACCTCTAAAGAATCTGATGCACTGAGCAAGGATATGAAAAAACGGGGTTTTAAATTTGCAGGAAGCACCATCATGTATGCGCACATGCAGGCGTGCGGACTGGTAAACGATCATGAAATAGGATGTTTTAGATATAAAGAATTAATAAGATGAAAAATTTATTGATTTTTGGGGCTTTGGCATTGATGGCTGTGACTTGCATAGAAAGTGAGCCGAAACAGTGCATCGATGAAAGTAAAATTGATCCGGATGCCGGTTGTTATACTCTTTACGATCCAGTATGTGGGTGCGATGACATAACCTACGTTAATATTTGCGAGGCTGAAAAAGCCGGGATTTTATATTGGACCGAAGGAGAGTGTGAAAATGACCCGCTTCAATGCATTGATGAAAGCAAAATTGATCCGAATATGATGTGCATTACGCTTTGGCTTCCGGTATGTGGGTGTGACGGTAATACTTATGGTAATGAGTGTGAAGCTACTAAAGCCGGTCTTTTATATTGGACAAGCGGAGAATGTGATTAACACTTCGACAAGCTCAGTAAAAATTAAATTGAATCCCGATAGCTATCGGAACAGAAGACCGAAGTAACAAACTATAAATAGTATTCAATTATGAAAAAACTAATCATACTAAGTGCCATTGCCTTGATGGCATCAACCTGTGAAGAACCCAAATGCATTGATGAAAGTAAAATAAATCCGACAGCACCTTGCACAAAAGAATACCGGCCAGTCTGTGGCTGTGATGGTAAAACTTATGGCAATGCCTGTATGGCAGAAAATGCGGGTGTACTGGAGTGGACAGATGGAGAATGTGATTAGGAGCTCGAAGCAGGAAGTTTGAAACTGAAAGTTCTTAAACTTTGAGCTTTGAGCTTCTTACTTTTATTATCTTTGCAGGGTTGTAAAAAGCCATGTTAGAAAAACTAGAAGAGATAGCCAAGCGATTTGAAGAAGTAGGCCAGTTGATGGTCCAGCCGGATATAATTTCCGATATGGCCAATTACACCAGGCTAAGCAAGGAATATAAAGACCTTGAGAAAATCGTAGTGGTTTATAAGGAGTATAAAAATATACTTTCCAATTTAGAATCTGCCAAAGAGGTGCTCAACACCGAAAAAGATCCCGAGTTCAGGGAAATGGCCAAGATGGAGCTCGAAGAGTTAGAGCCTCAGCAGGAAAAGATCGAGGAAGATCTCAAACAAATGCTGATCCCCAAGGATCCTGCCGACAGTAAAAATTCAATACTTGAGATTAGGGCCGGGGCCGGTGGTGATGAGGCATCGATTTTTGCCGGAGACCTGTTAAGAATGTACCAGAAGTTTAGCGAACAGCAGGGCTGGAAGCTAGCCATCAGCGATTTTGTGGATGGTACAGCGGGAGGTTTCAACAAAGTGGTGGCCAGCGTTTCCGGGTCAGATGTTTATGGCAAACTAAAATACGAAAGTGGGGTACATCGGGTTCAGCGTGTGCCGGCCACTGAAACGCAGGGAAGGGTGCATACTTCAGCAGCTTCTGTGGTGGTGCTCCCCGAAATGGATGATGTAGAGATTGACCTTGATCTCAACGATGTACGAAGAGATGAATTCTGCTCATCGGGCCCGGGTGGTCAGTCAGTAAATACAACTTACTCTGCCATCAGGCTTACTCACATTCCAACAGGATTGGTGGTACAATGCCAGGATCAGAAATCGAAACTCAAAAACTACGACAAGGCGCTTAAAGAACTTAAGTCGAGATTATATGCAATTGAATTGCAAAAACACCAGGAGGAAGTTGGAGCCGAGCGCAGATCAATGATTGGTAGTGGCGATCGCTCCGATAAAATACGAACCTATAATTATCCACAAGGAAGGGTAACCGATCACCGAATTGGTAAATCGGTACACAATCTTCCCCAGGTAATGGATGGCGATATCATTGCATTTATTGAAGAACTTCAAATTGCCGATAATGCCGAAAAAATGAAGCAGGAAGCTGCAGAATAAACTGGTACAAAACACCGTTTTTACTTCATGGGATTGAACTATTTGGTACAATTTTTCCGATTAAACAAAGTTCTGGCAATTATTGTATTGGCGGGCACAAGTATTTCATGCTCACTTAACAGTGAAGATGTTGTAGAGGCTTCTTTCAATTTACGCTTCTCGACAGACACCGTTTTTTTTGATACTATCTTTTCTGAAATACCAAGTGTTACAAAACGGCTTAAAGTCTATAATGACCTGAATTCTTCAGTAAACATCTCCTCTATTCACATTGACGATCCTAATACACCGTACGAATTAACCATTAATGGAATTGAAGGCACTCAATTTGAAGACACCAGGATACTGGCCAATGACAGTTTACTGGTCTTATTAAAAGCTAATATTATAGACAGGGATAGCTTAGACCCTTATGTGATAGAAAATAAGTTAATATTCGATAAAAAAGATTCTGAACAGGAAGTTTTTATTTTTTCATGGGGACAAGATGCCAATTTCATAAAAGACTCAGTTTTAGCCTGCAACACCACCTGGAGCAAAGGGAAACCTTATGTGGTTTACAATCATATGCTTGTTGATTCACTTTGCACCTTGACTATCGAACCGGGAACCAGAATTTTCTCCCATATTGGATCCAATATTTATATTAAGGGTACCATAAATGCCACTGGAACACCGGAAGAAAGAATCCTCTTTATGAATGATCGCTTTGATGGTAACTATTCGCTCTATCCGGGTCAATGGGGTGGCATTATTTTTCTGGAGGGGAGTAAAGGTAACAAGGTTAGCTATACTGATATATTAAATTCAGAAATTGGAATATGGCTTGGCACCCCCGATGACGATGAAGAACCTGATCTCGTGCTGGAAAACAGTTCGATCGTCAACGCTTCAGAGGCTTGTCTTCTTGGATTTACTTCAGACCTTGAGATGACCAATTGCCTGTTAACCAATGCAGGTCAAATGGTATTTGCAGGTCTGGCCGGAGGCAATTATACCCTGAATCATAATACCATAACAAATTACAGCTATGGCTTCTTTAAGAATCAGCCTACCGTGTATGTAAGCATGGAGTTGGAATTAAATGATGGAACAATATTGCAAGCTCCTGTTAAACTCAATTTGTACAATAATATCATCTGGGGAATCAGCCCAGATGAAATAGAGTTGTATGACCTTAATTCCAAGTCGTTTTATCTGACCATGTCTAACAACTTGCTCAGAACCACCAACGAGTTCCTGAACCAGGCCAATAACATTCTCAATAAAGATCCGCTCTTTATCGATCCTTCTGTTTTTGATTTTCAGCTCGACACACTTTCACCAGCTGTAGACGCAGGTTTAGATATAGGAATTACTATAGATTTTAATGGTAATCCAAGGTCTGTTCCGCCCGATATTGGGGCGTTTGAAAGGTAATATTACGGGTGCATCCGCACCTTAGGTTATCAAATTATACTGATCTCTATAAATATGATCGGTGCTCTGCACCTTATTGAAGTACTATATAAACAAATAAGAGGGGCGGAGTACCCAAAATATTATAGGCTAATAAAGCAACCCTTAAGTTAGATGCAACGCACCATAATATTATTTGGACCCAATTTGATAATAAGTTTCGTTTGATCCTCCGCAAGATTTTAGTAAATTTATTAAGAGCAATATACCTGGTCGTCCCGGCCGGTCGGGACGACCAGCTAAGTAGAAGAAAATTAAAACTATGAGCGCCATCCAAAAGAATATCACCCTCAAACCCTTCAGTAAAGGTTTTCACCTCATCACAAGAGAGGTAATAGAAGCAATGCCGGAAATTCAATCGGTTGAAGCCGGCATTCTTCATGTCTTTATCCAGCACACCTCGGCCAGCTTAACCATTAATGAATATGCAGATCCCGATGTGAGGCATGATTTCGAGGCACACTTTGATAATACAGTTCCGGAACATGCATCTTACTACCTGCATATGGCCGAAGGTCCTGATGATATGCCTGCTCATTTAAAAGGCTCAATCCTGGGGTCTTCAGTTAGCATTCCGATCTCTAAGGGCCGGCTTGCCTTAGGCACATGGCAGGGAATTTACCTCGGAGAACACAGGTTTAGTGGTGGCTCTCGGAGCTTGGTTATTACGTTAATATCGTAATAAGTTTTAAAACGAAACCAAATATTTTACGTCATTGCGATCATCCGCAGGCAGGCAGATGAGTGGCAATCCCCCCTTGTTACAACTGTTGATATTCTATGAATTACTCCCGATCCCTGCCCTTAAAATTTTACATTCATTTGCATAAGTGGAAATAATTATGGTATTTTTAAAGTTGGTGTTTTAACAACAACCGCTATACTATGAATTATTTAAGAGCATTTCTGCTGTCTTCAGCTATGCTATTGGTGCATCAGTCCTGGTCACAGGGGTGCAGTGATGCAGGCTTTTGCACTATGGGTGCCATGAGGCCCGACCAGGCGTACAGCAAGAAGATCAACTTCAAATTAAGGTCTGTTGAGATTAGTCAGTACCGTGGAAAAACCACATTATCTCCACTCGTTTATGTGGCTAACCTTGATGTTTCTATCGGTATCACACCTAAAACAGGTTTCCAGGTAAAACTACCTTACCAATGGACTACCGGTAACTTCGGACAAGCTGCCGGAATGGGCGATATCTCACTCAGCGTTACACGCAACCTTGGTCGTATTAAAGACTTCGAGCTAAACGCAACCATTGGTATGAAAATTCCTTCCAACAATTCTAATCTTGTGTCCCAGGGTAGAAAAGTGCCGGGGTCGGAAGGTCTGCCGTTGCCTATGTATTACCAGGTGAGCCTCGGTAGCTGGGATGTGGTGGCAGGTGCTTCGCTAATCAATGAAAACTGGCTCTTTGCAGTTGGCTATCAGAATGCCCTCACCCCCAACGAAAATAATTTTAAATGGTCTGATTGGGATCCGGTTTATAAAGAGGGTAATGGGGTGTCTTACGTTCATAAATACCCCAGGGCCACTAAACTCAAGCGCGGATCTGATGTGATGTTGCGTGTGGAAAGAAACTTCCGGTTTGCCAGGTATAATTTCAATGTTGGGTTATTGCCTATCTATAGGATTACCCACGATCAGAGAATTGAAGATCCGAGTGTTCCTGAAAGTACTGTCTATGAAAAAGTTGACAAGACAACCGGATTGGCATTGTCAGCTTTAGGAGGATTCGGGTACAATTTCAATGTTAACAACTCGATTAAAATAACTTACGGAAGGAAATTAACCCAACGCGAGATTAATCCGGACGGCCTTTCACGCCATGATGTAATGATTGTAGCCTATTTATATCGATTCTAATACTATGCGACTTCAAAATATCACCATAATTCTACTTTTCTTCACCTTTCAAACTATTGCCCAGGATCTGGTTGAGGTGAAAAGCATGATTGCAGTTGGCAAAGAAGACCAGGCTATTGAAACCCTTAATGGTTTTGAGAATAAAAACGACATTACCTATCTCAACCTTTTAGGGGAAGCCCAATTAAGAAAAGGTCTTTATGAGGCAGCCCTCGAAAATTTTAAGAAATCAGAATACCTGCAAGAACAAGATCCTCAGCATAAAAAAGAGATACTGGCTGAAACTTATAGTTTTATTGCCCTCGTACACTGGACAACCGGCAACGATCAGCTTTCTCTTCAATATCATTTCAAAGCACTGGAAATTCGCAGGGCAACTGGAAACAGGGCTGGGGTGGCTGCCTCTACCAACGACATAGGGCTTGTGTATAGCAGGAAAAATCCGGAAAAAGCTCTCGAATATTATCTAAGTGCTCTCAACGAATACCAACAACTTTATGGCGAAAATGATGAACGAACAGCCACTGCTTTTGTAAATATGGGAATTGCCTATTCCAATCTAGGCGTAGCACAAAACAATGACATTCATTATCGGCAGGCACTTAATAACCTCAACAACGCGCTAACCATAAGGCAACAAAAAGGAAGAGGCAGTACACAAGAGGCATTTATACATTCCAGTGTCGGAGTGGTATACACCAGAATGAACCAGCCAGAAAAGGCTCTACAGGAATATGAAATTGCATTGAGTATCTACAAAAAAGCCTATGGTAATAAACATCCTGAAATAGCCGGTATTCATAACCTGATTGGCAATACACTATATGCACAAGGCAACTTTAAAGATGCGCTGAATAGTTACCAGCAAGCCTTTATCGCCAATTTAAGTGATTTCAATGATGAAAGCATTTATCAGAATCCGCAACCGGAAAATTACTATAATGCTGACATTTTGCTTCAAAGCCTGTTCGCCAAAGCAAAGGCTTTTGAAGACTACCATAATTCCTTCAGCTTAAGGATTAAGGATCTGGAAATGGCATATTCAACCATTGATCTCTGTGATAACCTGATCGACAAAATCAGGCAATTCCGCTCCAGTGAATCTGATAAGGTGGCCCTTGGAAGCCTGGCTGCAGAAATCTATGAATCAGCCATTCGAATAAGCCTGAACATAGCAAGAGTGAAATGGAAAAAGCAACCTTATCGTGAAAAGGCATTCTATTACGCAGACAAAAGCAAGTCGGCTGTTTTGCTGGAAGCCATTGCCGATGCCAATGCTAAAAGTTTTGCGGGTATTCCTGATGATCTGCTGGAACAGGAAAGGTTTTTCAAGGCCCAGGTAACCTATTTCGAGCAAAAACTGGCCGGCAAGCCAACGCCCACTGAAGAAGAAATGTATCGCAAAGAGCTTTTTGAATGGACAAAGAACTATAATGAACTAATTGCCAGCCTTGAAGAACTGTACCCCACGTATTTCGATCTAAAACATAATGTACAGGTACCTTCAGTCTCTGATGTTCAGGCAAAACTCCGGGAAGACAAAGCCCTGATAAGCTACTTTGTAGCAAGCGAAGACAATCTCATCTATGCTTTTGTGGTCACCATGAATAAAATAAAAGTTTATGAGATCCCACTGATGGAGGAGTATGAAATGTATATCTCGGGTTATCGCAATGCCATGTATTATGATGCGCCTAATACTTATAAAAAAACAGCCAGAAGTTTATACGAGCAGCTGTTGCCTTTCAAACTTCCTGCGAGCATTAAAAACCTGGTGATAATACCGGCTGGAAGAATGGCCACTATCCCTTTTGAATCGCTCATAAGTGAAGATATTGACCTGAATAGTAGAACGTTTAGTGATATTCCATACCTTATCAATGATTACTTTATATCATACCAATATTCCTCCAGTTTGTATTTAAACCCACATATTGAGATGCCGCCAAGTACGGCCATCGCATTATTTGCCCCTGTCGAATTTCCAAATCAAAGGCTTTCTTCTCTACCTGGAACAAAGACAGAAGTGGAAGATATTGGCAATCTGTTTGCAAGCAGCTCGGCTGATGTTTCATTGTATCTTGAAAATCAGGCTACAGTAGGCCATGTCAAAACCATAGAGGTTACAAAGAGCAAATTCCTCCACTTTGCCACACATGGTATCGTAGATGAAATGAAGCCAGAACAATCTCAGATTTGTCTTGCCTCTACCGATGGAATTAAAGGGAGCTTGTATTCAGGGGATATCTATGGATTAAACTTAAGCTCCGATCTTGTGGTGCTCTCAGCCTGCGAAACAGGCCTGGGTAAAATCTCAAAAGGAGAAGGCATTATTGGACTTACGCGCGCTTTAATTTATGCCGGCTCTAATAACCTGGTGGTTTCTTTATGGAGGGTTGGAGATGCTTCTACTTCTTCTTTAATGACTGATTTTTATAAATACATGCTGGAAGGTAATTCCTATGCTAAAGCCTTAAGTAAGGCCAAGCTTAAAATGATCGGGTCAGAAGAATACTCCTCTCCCTATTTCTGGGCTCCGTTTGTGCTGATTGGGGAGTAGTCCAACTGCTATAGCTGGTCGTAGCATCGATGCTACGACCAGTTATTCAAGTTCATTACTCTATCTCCAACAACGTAGGACAATGATCCGAATGAAAAACCTCATTCAATGACTCTGCTCTTTTTAGCCGTGCCTCCATGTTCTTTGTTGCTGCCTGGTAGTCGATACGCCATCCTTTGTTATTCTTCCTGGCATTAAATCTATAAGTCCACCAGGAATATTTCTCTGTATCGGGATTAAGATGCCTATAAGTATCAATAAAACCACTGTCCAGGAATTTGGTTACCCACTCTCTTTCTTCAGGCAGGAATCCGCTGTTGTTTTTGTTTCCTTTTGGATTGTGGATGTCCATCTCTGTATGGGCAATGTTATAATCTCCTACAATAATTAGTTGTCCTTTATCACCTGCAATCTGATGAGCATAATCATAAAACTCATCCAGCCATTTCATTTTAAATGCCTGTCGTTCTTCACCACTGGTTCCTGAAGGTATGTAAACATTCATTAACGAAAAATCAGCAAAATCAGCCCGGATTACTCTGCCCTCACTATCGAAATGCGGAATGCCACTGCCAATCTCTACATGTTCTGGTGTCTGTTTGCTAAGGATAGCAACACCACTATAGCCTTTTTTCTCTGCACTTTCCCAATAGTGGTTATAGCCTAGTTTTTCAAACTGGCTCACATCTACCTGCTCCGGAGTAGCCTTGGTTTCCTGCAAACATAATACATCGGGTTGTTCGGCTTCCATCCAGTCAACCAGGCCTTTTTTCATGGCGGCCCTTATTCCATTTACATTATAAGAGATTATTTTCATGCTATTTTATTTTTAGTGCTCCGTGGTTCTCTGTGCTTCTCAGTGGCTCTCTGTGAAATAGCCCTTTCTTGATAAAGGTTTAAAGAGTTAGCTATGACGCTGAGTTGCACAAAGAATATTAATTATTTCATAAGATTAATCAATCGTAATACTAATTAGAGATTATTCCAACCAATTTCATTTTCAAAGTATTCAATTATATGATTTTTTAATAAAACTTCCTGCTCCAGCAAATCCGAATGGGGTAATGGTTTAATGTTCTTCCAGTGAGGCCAGCCATCATCATCATGACCCTCAGGCTCATAATATCCCGAAGGGCTCAGTACCTTACAGATAGCAATATGTATCAGGTCCTGTTTCTGCTCTTTGCTGAACTCTTCGTTGCCCTTCCCTAACTCCTGGACCCCAATAAGATACAACACCTCGTTAAGATCTTTGGGCTTTTTACCAAAAGCCTCTTTAAGCTTGTTTCTTAATCCAAGCCATTTTCGATTAAGTCCTTTGTCTTTACTGCTCATTCTGTTTACTTAGCTCACCCCAAAACTCTACAGCCCTTCTTAAATGCGGAATAACAATTGTACCACCTACAACATTGGCCACTGCAAATACCTCGAAAAGCTGCTCTTTGGTCACACCTAATTCATAACACTTCTGTAAATGATACCTGATGCAGTCATCACAGCGAAGCACCATTGATGAAACCAGTCCCAACATTTCTTTTGTGGTACTGTCTAACGCTCCGGGAGCATAGGTGTTGGTATCCAGGTTAAACAAACGCTTAATCACCAGGTTATTGGCTCCCAGTATTTCCTCATTCATCCGTTCCCGATAGGAATTAAATTCATTTACTGCATTCATAGTATTATATTTAGGCCACATATTTAAGAATTTTTTTTGAACCGACCCTCCGATTACGCACAGTTATGCAAAAGGTACTTACAGATTTGTTAGATCTTGTTTTCCCAAATTGTTGTCCGGGGTGTGGACAGCCTTTTGTAACGGGGGAAGAATATTTATGCACCGGCTGTGAACTGGATCTTCCTTCATTTCTGCCTGATGAAGATATTAAAGACAGGTTTGTGGGCAGGATAGAGGTAACAGATGCACGATCATTTTTGAAATTCTACCATGGTGGGCTGGTACAAAAGATCATGCATAATATTAAATACCGAAGTGATCAGGAGTTAGGCGAATTTATGGGAAGAATGCTGATCAATCATTTTAGTGCTGATAAGGCCTTTCGTGACATTGATGTAATCATTCCAATTCCTTTACACAAATCAAGGCTTAAATCTCGCGGATACAATCAGAGTGACACCCTGGCTAGAGGCATGGCAGAAGCTTTAGGGGTAATTGTTGATACTCAATCTGTAGCTCGTGTTAAAAAAAGTGAAACACAGACAAGAAAGAGTCGTGCTGAACGATGGAATAATGTCTCGGGTATTTTTCAGGTATCTGGTGAAGCCCTGACTGAAAAAAATGTTTTGCTAATCGATGATGTGATCACCACCGGAGCTACGCTCGAAGCCTGCGGAGAAGCGATCCTTTCATCGGGGGCTAAAAGCATAAGCATTGCCGCACTGGCAGCTGCGATGTAGCACTAATGCTAATTAGACATTACCAACACTATTTTATTAAAGTCGGCAGCAGCATTTATCACTTTTCTGAAAGACTCAAAATCATCGGCAGGGTAGTATAGTTCATCGTAATATTCATCTATTTTGATATTAAGGACCTGACCATTGAGTGTATAATTAGAATCAAAATTATAAATCAGCCTGTCACCTTTAAATACCTGCTCCTTGATTATTATATCATCAAGGTTTTTAATAATGTATCCTTCCGGGATCGTTATTTTAATATTTCTTATATAACCTCGATTAAAAGTGTTTACAATTTCTGTAACCCTTTCTTTCTCCTGATAAAGTTCAGACTGCGGCCCTATCAATTCACCAGCCTTAAATAAAACCACATCACCTGCCGATTCAATATAGCTGCTAGTGGAAAATCTCCCCTTAACAGCAAAGGGCTTATGCCATGAATTATATTCTGTATTCTCTTCTATGGCTTCAATTTCCTGAATATCAGCATCTAAAGCCAGGTACTTTACCACTTCATCAAGCATTTCCTTTATTTTTTCCTGTTCAAGGAACAGCATTCCTGTTTTATAATATTCCGCACTATAGCCCGTATAACTCCTTGTAACTTCAATAGTGTTGGATTCCTGGTTATCTGAAAAAACGACATCAATGTCCATATTGTCAAAATTATTCTGATAGGGCTGCTCGGGGATAAAACCTGTTCTTGCTACCGGATATTTAAAATCCTGAATATTTTCAAGCTTAATAAACAGTGCATTTGTTCCAATATGTTTATCAGAAATTGTACCTAATCTAAACGCATTTTCACCGGGAGCAAGGAACTGCTCTGTTTCATTAACATAGATTAAATAACTGTCCAGGTAATTCCATGAATCAAATTCGTGATCAAATGCTGTCTTATATCTGTTTGATGTAAGAACCAGTTCATGCTTAATTCCCAAATGATTTAAGACAGCGCTATAAAGTTTGGTGAATCCTTTTTCTGAAGCATATTTATTCTTTAGAATAGAATTAATTTCACTACCCACATCTCCTGACTTTTCTTCGAGGTAGAAGTTGGTTTTAATGTAATGTTCAACCTTTCTAAATGCATCAATAGGTTCACCTGAAAGGTCCTGATTTTTCATGAACTTGGCCAAAGCCTTCTTTTCAGCACCCTCCAAATCGTAGATCATTTCATATATTCTTTTCCCTGCATCTCCCCAGGTAAATAATCTTCCTTTCTTATACTTGCTGTTATAGGCGAGCTTAAATTCTAATCTTATCTTACTGTTTTCATACGCTGAAAAGTCCTCTTCGTATAAAGGAGTAATATCATTAATTGCCAGGTCATAGTAATTATACTGGTCTGTTGTATCAGTCTGTGCTACTTCGTAATTGGCATTATAAACCTTAAAATCGTATTCCAGATTTTCCGGGCTCTTTAATGAAAACATGAATGATTTTACAGGATATGTAAACTGCAGATACTTGGTGCTGAAATTAGCTGAACCAATTTTTCTTGTATAAAAATATTCGATTTCACTCCCCACTTCTGCTCCTTCAATTGCTAATATCTTATAGCCCTCTTCGTCACTTTCAAGGTTCTTCAGGTTCTTGTTATTAAAATTAATCACCCTACCATCCTTGTTAATTACCCTGGCTTTTAATGCTGTCAACTCTAAAGCATTTTGCATAGGAATATACACCTGGTTGCTTTTGTCTAAAGCTTCATCATTATTCACTCGAATAATATTATGATTGGTTATGTAGCACACCAATTGTTTACCAGAGCCATCGTATACATATTGACGTTGTTCTTTTTTGAGTAAATAATATAACCCGTATGATTCCTCTTCTTCACTAAGCTCACTGAATGATCTATTTTCATTCCATTCATAGCTCTGAAATTTTTGTCCGGATACGGGATTCCAAAACAGTAGAGATAATGCTATTGTAGTTATGTAATATTTAATTAGAATTTTCATTTGTGCTTTGTTTCTTACTTAGAATTATTGCATTTCGGCTGGCTTTTGCATATTCAGAAATAATATTATTCCAACCATCAAAATCGGCAGGGTCCATCAACAAATAGTTAACATAAAACTCTTTTGTGACAACTATTGAAGTTTTCGTTTTTTCATAATTTATGCTATATCCAAAATTCTTATCCTGTTTCTCAACGTTTTTGGGAAGGGTGCTAATGTCATATCCTGCCGGAAGAGCGAGTTTAACTATATTTCTGTTGATGTACTTATAATTGTTTTCAATAGCCACGGTACGGTTTTCGATATTCGCATCCGTCATGGTCTTATCAAGAACCAGGTTGATGTAGATATCATCACCAATCTGGCGATAGTAATCCGGTATGGTAAAGGTATAGTCGATGTGAATAGGCCTGGAAATGTCTTCTACGTTGCTCAATGTATAATTATCTATCTCAAACTTATTACTTCCCTTGCTAAGCAGCCTCTCAACGTAATCATCAATTGCTTTTGGATTGCTTTTGATAAGCCTATATGAATTTGCTGCCTTTGCATATCCGGTTAGTGTAACCAGGCCCGTACCCTTTACGGTGCCGTTTTCAATCATAATGTTTACACTATCGGTCATTACATTTTTCTCTTTTTCAATCACAGGAATTTCCTGTATCTCAAATTCCTTTTCAGATAAAGAAATCAAACACTCCTTCCCCTGTATCATAGTGGTAGGAAAATCAATGGTTGTATAGGGGCCTGTGGCATCCAGATAGTAAGTTTTGTCACCACTCTTAAAAGTAGCAATCATATGATTGTCGGTGATGGGAGAAGGGGTTTCGGTATATGTATATGGAAGGTCACGACTACCTACCCAGGTGTAATATGCTTCTATGTCCACCTCTCTAAGCATGCTCACTATGGCGCTTGCCATATCCTTGCAATCGCCATACCTGTTATTTAAAACATAAGCTCCGGAATGTGGCACAAAGCCTCTCATGCCATCTTCGAATGCAATGTATTTTATATTATCCTGAACCCAGTAATATATCTTTTTCACTTTTTCAATCTCAGAATCATCCGGACTAACGATTGAATTTACAAGTGTTGCTACTTCATCTTCTTTTCCCAGAATGTCTGCCACAAAGGTTCTGTACCAGTTGTGCAAATTCTCTACATCAGAAATTACATATTCTTTGCTACCATCCGACTTGGTGAAATATGAAGCCGGACTATATATCGAGGATGCCAGGTAACTATATGAAGGTCCGTTGCTATCAAATTTTATCTTATCAATATCTGATGCCGTAAATAAGATACGCGATCTGGTATCAGACACTTTCTGTTCATCTTTCTCCAGTTTTATTTTATCAATATTAAAATATTGAGGATTAATGGTTATGCTATTATCATGTTCAATTGTATAACTCGATTTTGCCACAGGAATATAGGTGTCAAAATAGAACCTGTTCATTAATTTAGGCTCCGTTTTTGTTATCTGGTATTCCATCACGGTCTTGGCGCCTTTTTGTATTGCAGGAAAAATAAAAGTTGTTTCCTTGCTATCATCATAAAACACATAAGAGTCTTTGTCAAATGACTCCTTAAACTCCTCTACTTCCAGCTTTTTATATTTTTTCTTGTGAGGTATAAGGGTGTAAGCCTTTAGCTTGGAAACTTTATTAAATGATGAAGAGTAAACGCTTTCTTTGGCGTAACGGGTGGTATTATCCCCGAGATGAATGGTCTCTTCATAAATAGTTATTGTTGTTTTGATTGAATCGTTAACAATTGAATAATCTACCGAGGTAGACTTATCCACAAAAATTACCGCCTCATCGGGATATTTGTTCTTATAGTGTTTAAACTCCTCCTCCGGTTTCATCTGGGCATAAACACCAGTGCTAACGAAGAACAGCAAAGCTAAACTTATCCTCGCAACCAACATCCTAATAAATCTCATCATTCCAATAGGTTGTTTTTAATTTTACTTTACCCGAAGGATAATATATTATCTCTGTTCCGTGTTTATCGTCATGAACATAAGGGGTGGTCCTCCTTGGTTTCCCGTTTTCATAATATTCCTTTCGATTACCATTTTCCTGGTCATCAATATAATGGCGCTCGACATATACATTCCCATTGGGATAATATTCAATCCATTTCCCATGATTATCTCCATATTTATAATCTATAACCGAGTTTCTTTTACCGTTTAAGTCATAATAAGTTGCTGTGCCATGAAGTTTGCCATCTAAATATTCCTGCTCTACTGCAATCTTTCCATTAGAGAAATACGATTTGAGTGAAAATTCTCCCTTTTCCTTAAACGCTATTGTATCCTTAGACTGACTATCTATATAAGCCACAAAGCCTAACTCCTTATCATATAATTTGATCATCTGCAGATTACCATAGTGATCATAATACTTAATTGGCCCTGATTTAGTCCCATTATCATAGAGTGCTACCGATTCCAGCTTCCCATTATAATAATAAACCTTACGCTCTCCATCTAGCTCATCCTTGTTGTAATTATTATCTATTTCAATATTTCCATTTGAATGAAACCATTGCCAGTGCCCTTGTCTTTCATTATCAACAAACGCTCCTTTCATATATGGTTTCCCTTCAATGGTATAAGCTAAGACCTTACCATTGTTCTCACTATTTTTCATTTCTATTTTACTATTAAGTGCACCTCCCGGATACAGGTCTCTCACATCAGATACCACTTCTCCGCATTTAACAGTTGCTATTGCAATGGTGTCTCCTTTAACTGTTTTTTGTATTTTAAGTCCGTTTCCACTTCCCAGATCATATTCATAATACACATTCCCTGTAGAATCAAATTGTTGCAACCCAACAAACTTATCCCTATCGTACTTATAAATATTGTCTATTTTATTTCCCGCAGCATATACCTTGAGGTTACCATGAGTTTTACCTGATATATAATACTGTTCTTCATTGAGCGTGCCATCCGGATGGTATGTTTTCCATTCCTGCTCCAGATCGCCATTAACATACCACCCCTCCTGCTTGGGATTCCCATTTTTATAAAATGATTTATAATAACCATCCAGCTCACCGGCTTTATAAGTGCATAGTGCGCCAATTTGACCTGTAGGATAATATTCTTTATAGGGCCCGGTAAGTTTTCCTTCCACCATTGTGCTTTCATAATTCAGGTTGCCGTTACTATAGTATTGTTTATATGCCCCCTCTAATTTTCCGTTTTTAACTGTTCCTTCTTGTCTCAATTGGCCAGTGACAAAGTAACTCTTAAACGCCATGTTCCCCTCCTTATTAAATGATTCATAAATAGTTTCGCCCAGTAAATTGTAAAACACAGACCCAATGAATTTGCCTTCATCGTATGTTTCTTTTCTGACCAGGCTTCCTTTTTCATTAAAATATTGGCATTCGCCATTAAGCTCTCCATTATTATAAATCAGCACTTCGGATTGTTTACCGTTGTCATAGTAATTAATCCATTCACCATCCCTGTTTCCGTTTATCAGGGTTCCTTTATAACTCATTACACCCCTGGGATGATATCCAATCCATTCTCCTGATATAGAGTCTGCCTCATACTGCCCAATTTCATTTTCCTGACCATCAGAATAGTATGAAATATAAGGACCACTAAGGTGGTCTTCTACATAGGTGTATTGAACATTGGTTTGTCCGTTCTTGTAGTAATATGTGAATTTATCCTCCAGCAAATCTTCTTTATGAAAATAGTCTGCATGTAGTTCCCCTGTTTCGTAATAATACCGGGCTTTGCCTTTCTTAATACCCAACTCATAAGGAATTGCCTCTTTAAGCTGATCACAGTTAAAATAATACTCCAGGTTACCCTCCACTTCGTTTTCCTGATAATTCACAACAATTGATAATTCTCCGTTTTCGTGATAGTACTCTCCGGAAAGCAGGAATTCTCCATCATCGCTAAATTCTTCCACTAACCTAAGTCTGCCATTGGCGTGGTAATAATGCCACGTGCCAATCTTTTCACCTTTATTATTGTATTCTCCCAAAGCATCTGCCTGGTTGGCTTCATTAAAGAAAATCCAGGGTCCGGTTCTTGTGTCATCGTCTATCTGGTTGCCTATTGCACTCAATGCATTGCTATTGAAGTACCAACAGCCATAGTCATCTTTTACCCCCTTTACTTCTACATTGTTTATGCTTCTGTTCTTGTTGAGAATACTGGTTGCCTGGCTAATCCAGCTAGATTTTTCTTTTTCATGCTTTGAAAGCCATGTTTTTACACTTTCGTCTTTTGTTGAGGTTAATATGAAATAGGTAAAAGCATGACCAAGTTGTTCATTATGCAATTTTTCATAAATAGGAACATAATAATCCATCCAAAAGTCAGTGGTGTTGGGTTGGTGTTTTAATAAGGAGAATAGTAGTTCTGTCTGCTTTACAATGTTTGCATTAAAATCTACCTGTTGTTTAAACCTATCGTCAAGAGCCGCCTTAGATCTTAAAATTTCATCATATCGTTCAAAATATGTGTTGTCTGTAACTGGTTTTATCGAGCCTTCTTTTTTTATATTATCAGACACTAAATTTTCTAAAAATACCAGTACCCCATTATTCCCCGGATTTATTGCCAGATACATGTAGTAGCTTAATAATGCTTTGGTTCTATGACCTTGCAGCATTGAAATATACCCCAACAGCATATGGCTTTGAGAATAATACGGATTGAATTTAAGTGACTGTTGTAGGTATGGAATAGCTTTGGAGTATTGTTCTTCCCGATAATGGGTGAGACCTACATTGTATACGAATGTAGAATTATGGGGATAAAGTTCCAGGCCCTTAGAATAAACCTCTCTTGCTTTTACAGGATCACCACTTGCAGAAAACGCATTACCCAGCGCTAAATAGAATGACTTTCTTGATTTGCTAAATGTGTCTTTGTGTTTCAGGCCGATGTTAATTGCCTCAGCATATCTCTCAAGTGCATTGTAAGCAAACATTAAATTCGTTTGTGCTTCAAGAAATGCTGTATCACTCTCAGAAACAGACTGGTATAATTGAACTGCCTTTTCATATTCATCGTTCTCTTCTAATTTTGAAGCTTCTTCGAATATTTGTGCTGGACTTTTGAAATCTATCGAATCAACCGGTGCCTGATTCAGAAATATTAATAATAGTACTGACTTTATCATCTCAAAAAATTATAGATATATTTTAACGGCCGTAAAGTAATGTATAAATCTTTACAGCATCGTAAATATTGAATAAAAAATTAACTAAAACTTATCTGTTTACACTAAATCTTAAAATATCAATATTCAAACTTATACTAATCAATATGTAATAAAAAAACCCTGATCCCAATATGTCGGGACCAGGGTTTAAATTTTTTTTATTCTAACTCCTAGTAATTAGAACCGGCCCTGATCATCGCACACCTGAAACCAATAGTGGCAGTGGCAGAATCCTGATCCAAATATCTTCTTGTACCTGGTGATAACCAATAGGCTACATCTTTCCAGGAGCCTCCTTTATAAACTCTTGACTTATTAGAAACCAATTGTGTAGCAGGATCATAATTATCTGCTTCATCAAGGAAGTCGTTTCTTCTCATTGGGTTAAGGTCATCCATATCCTGGAATGATAGCGGTCGATAAATATCCATTACCCACTCATTCACATTTCCTGCCATGTTGTACAGTCCATAATCATTGGGAGGATATTCATAGATATAAGAAGTAATCATCGCACCATCGTTGAGTTTACCAGCAATACCGGCATAGTCACCTCTACCACGTTTAAAGTTAGCCAGGAAGTATCCCATTTCTTTACCATAAGGGTTTCTCATTGCATGGCCATCCCATGGGTATAACCTCTGGTGTGTCTGGTTTTCATCCAGCCACTGTGCACCGATCAATGCCTGCGCTGCATATTCCCACTCAGACTCAGATGGCAAACGATAGTCAGGTAATCTGTAACCACTTTCGATTGGTAACTTAAATTCCTCTTCAGGTGGTACATCTGCCAGCATAGCTGAATCTGGCTGATAGGCGCCACTCTTTAAAGCATCGTGCTGATACTTGCTGTTAACAGCATTACTTCTCCAGGTGGCATATTCATTTGCCTGTATCCATGAAATCCCCACAACAGGGAAATAACGGAATCCGGGATACTTTAAGTAATACTCTTCATAAGGATCATTAAATGCTAACTGTCCTTTCCATACATTTTGGTCTGGCTCAATTGATGCAAGATAATCTTCCTTCGTTGGGTACTTTGCCAGTGTGGCACTGTCCTGATCATCATAATCGTCTTTCACATAGAACATGTATTCAAGCCAGTGAATATTGGCAACCTCTGTTTCATCCATGTAAAAGGATGCAACCGTTACAGTTCTTTCAAGGTTGTCACGAGCCATCAGGATGTCTTCTTCAAAAGATCCCAAAACCATTCTACCTCCTTCAATATAAACCAGATTAGGTCCGTCTGGTTGACCTTCAAAACTCTGCACTCGGAAAGTGGTATCTCCTTCGTTGAATGCTAAACCAGTAGCTGAACTATAGTTCCCGGGATCATGACTTGTTGGTTTGGTTCCTCCTCCGCCAAATAGGCCACAAGAGCTGGTAGTTATAGCAACCAGGCCAACCAATGCCAGGGTCCTGAGTGTCCGAACAGATGTATTCATATTTTCTAGATTTTCAATTTTCAAATAGTAATAGCGTGAAATCCTTGATTTCTTTACCAAATTAAAGGCAAAATAGCATTTATGTCCAATAAATCGTCAATAAATCCCAAAAATTTCACAAAATATTTGATTTAGTACATTATCCTAACTCAAAAGTCGCCTAATTATTGCTAATAATTAACAAAAAACGGGTCTTATTGCAATTTGTCATTCTTACTGCCATTCATACGGTTTTGAATGTTTCTGGCTTGTTTTTGAAAATATGATTATAGCTTTCGGGATACGCCTCGGTATTAAATTTATTAATGCAGCTTGTATTTTTGTATTTAGTGGCTTCAAGACATAAATGTGTATCTTTAGCATGAAAAAATTATTGTCGTTTTACAACATGAAATACTATTTAGCAATATTCTTATTCAGCATCGTATCTGCAGGTTTTGCGCAAGGTATCGATGAACTACTAGATGAAGGCCGTGAGTTATCAAAAAAAATGGAATTTGACAAGGCGTATGCTCAATTCACAAACGTCATTAAGGAATATCCTCAAGAAGCCCAGGCGTATTACGAAAGGGCTTTAATTAAAATGCTTCGGGAAGATTTTTATGGTGCCATCGGTGATTTCAACTTTGCCATCGAGTATGCCCCAGGTATGGTTAATGCCTATAACAAAAGAGGAGAGGCAAAATACTTGCTTGGAGATAATTTTTCGGCTATTAACGACTTTAACAAAGCGCTGGAGCTGGACCCAACGCTAAGTGAAGCTTACAGCAGCAGGGCATTTGCCAAATTTGATCTTGAGGATAACGAGGGGGCCTATTTTGATTTCTCTGAAGCCATCAAGCTCGACAACAAGGATGCCGATAAGTATTTTAACCGCGGGGTTGTACGGGCAGAAATCGGGGAATACGTGGGAGCTGTAGATGATTACAACCAATCCATTCTGCTTGATAGTTTAGATCCGGAGGTATATAACAATCGCGGACTGGCCATGCTGGCATTAAACGAGCTAGAGGCCGCTATTATGGACTTCGATAAGGCTATCTCAATGGATTCTGTTGATGCCATTAAATTCGACAACCGTGCCCTGGCCAAAACCAGTATATTGGATTATGAAGGCGCTTTATTGGATTATGACAAATCCGTGGCATTGTTTGATGAAGATCCTGACACCTATAACCTGAGGGGGGTGGTAAATTATAATCTCGAAAAATATGACGAGGCCATTGAAGATTTCGACATAGCTATTGACATCAACCCTGAAGAGGCTTTGTATTATGATAACCGGGCAGCAGCTAAAAATGATTCCGGGGATTACAAAGGAGCTATTGAAGATTATACCATATCTATTATTTTATATCCAAATGATCCTGAATCATTTTATTTTCGTGCCTTAGCAAAATTTGCTAAGACAGACAATTTTGATGGTTGCTTCGATCTGCAAATAGCTGCTGATATGGGCCTTGAAGAAGCAATGGATGCCCTGAAAGAAAAGTGTAAATAATTAATCCTTTTACTAAATGAAAGAACTGGTAGTTGGAATAGATATTGGTGGTACCAATACAAAATTTGGGTTTGTTGATAAGTTTGGTAATATTTTTGGCGAAAGTTCAAGCCCAACAGCAGGCTATCCTGAGTTTGATGATTACCTGGCTCAGCTGCACAAACAGGTAGATGCTGCCAAGGCATTCCTTGAAATAGAATCGAAAATAGTGGGAGTTGGAATTGGTGCCCCCAATGGTAACTACTATCAGGGTACCATTGAAGAGGCTTCTAATCTGGAGTGGAAAGGTGTGGTCCCTTTTGTTGAAAAGATGAGGAAATATTTCCCTGAACAACCAATAGTTCTTACCAATGATGCCAATGCTGCAGCCATCGGAGAAATGACTTTTGGGGCGGCCAAAGGAATGAAAGACTTTATCGTTTTCACTTTAGGCACTGGGCTGGGTTCTGGAATTGTTGCCAATGGTGAGATGATTTACGGTCATGATGGTTTTGCAGGTGAAATTGGCCATACCATTGTAAACCCCAATGGCAGATATTGCGGTTGTGGCAGAAGAGGTTGCCTGGAAACCTATGTTTCTGCAACCGGCATAAAACGAACAGTTTATAAGCTCCTGGCAGATCACACCGAAGATAGCAGTTTACGTGGCGTTGCTTTTGATAAACTAACAGCAAAAATGATAACTGAGGCCGCATTGGAGGGTGATTTTATTGCAATTCAGGCATTTGAATACACCGGTAAGATGCTGGGGCTAAAAATTGCTGATACCGTAGCTCATTTCAGCCCGGAAGCTATCATACTGTTTGGAGGTTTAGTCAATGCGGGTGATCACCTTATGAAACCTACCAGGCAATACATGGAGTCCAACATGCTAAATATTTATCAGGGTAAAGTAAAACTTCTGGTATCAGGACTCCAACAAAAAAATGCTGCTGTGCTGGGAGCTGCATCGCTTGCATGGCAGAAGCTGGATGGGGAGTAGGTTGTATTTCAACAACTATTACACCAATTCATTATCCCCATACCTTACCGCCATGGAGGCCGGCCTTAACGAAGCCAGCACCGTAATCAGGATAATAGCCAGACTTGTGGCGAAAAAATCGAACCATTCTATCTTAACAGGATAGTATTTAACCACGGCTGTTTCCAGCCCCATGCCCACTAATCCAATTTCTTTTTGCAACCACACCAGGATAAATCCTACAACCAGTCCAAACAGTGCACCGCTAAAAGAAATCACAGCACCTTCAGAAAGAAATATACCTCTAACCTGACCGGGCCTGGCGCCCATTGAAAAGAATGTTTTCAGGTCTTGCTTTTTGTCAATGGCCAACATCGACAAGGCAAAAAAGATGTTGATGGAACTAACACCCATAATGAAAGTGAATGTCAGGAAAACAAAAAGCTTTTCAATTTTTACGGTTCTAAGCATAACAGCATGTTGCTCATCAGCGCCCAAAACCTTATAGTCAGCACCCAGTGTCGACTTCAATTCATCTATTACATCATCACCATAACCTGGGTTTAATTTCACCTCCAGGGCGGTAACCTTGTTGTCGTAGTTCAGCAAATCCCGGGCAAACTCTAATGGAACCAGGACATATTTTTCATCAAACTGGCGTTCAATGGCAAAAACGCCTGTTACCGGAATCACCCTCCTGGTTAAAGCACTATTCGGATCCAGGCTCCTTGTTCTTAGGTTTTTCGGATAATAGACATAAAGGGGCGTAAACTCATCACCTATGGAGATGGCAAGGTTAAATTGCACACCCTGCCCTACGACAGCCAGAGGCACCTTTTCGTCCCATAATTTTAACTGTCCGTCAATAATTTTACTTTCCAGATTGTTTAGCTCAAGGTAATTCTTGCTTACTCCTTTTATCGTGGCCACCAGCTCTGCATTATCGTATTTTAAGTATGCGTTGTCTTCTATCACCTGTACCACCCCGGCCACACCTTCTGTTTTTTCTATTTGCGCTATCATTTTATCTTCCAGCACAAAAGATTTTCCAGCTGCCGCCTCAATCTTAATATCCGGATCAAAAGAACCATAAAGATCTCTCAACAATTCTTCAAGGCCATTGAATACCGAAAGTATAACCACCAAAGCCATGGTAGCAATGCCCACCACCAGCATAGATATGATCGAAATAATATTGATGAAGTTCTTCTTATCCTTCGACCAGAAGTATTTACGCGCTATAAGAAATGAAAAGTTCAATCAGTTTCATTGTTTTCATCAGACTCCTCTTCTTGTGGGATATCAAGGTTCCTGAAAAGCTCATCCATGTGAGCGGCCCGTTCTTCCGTTTCATCCAGGAAAAACCTTAAATCAGGAACGATGCGCACCTGTTTACCTATCTTTCTTCCTAGTTCACCCCGGATATGGCTCTTTTTATATTCCAGTGTTTCCATTACCGATTCATTCAATGACATAGGTAAAACACTTACATATACAGAAGCCATACTCAGATCAGGAGAGATTTCTACTCCCGTGAGTGTGACAAAGGCCTCACCAAAACCATTACGATAATCATGCTCAAATATATCCGCCAAATCCTTGAGAATAAGTTTCGAAAATTTATGTTGTCGCTTGGTTTCCATCACCGTCTAATTTGATAAATTGTCCTTGATGAAATAAAGGTAATCAAATTAGGGAATACTACCGTTACGTAAGGCGATTGACAAATTCTTACAGCGATTAATAAAGATTTACGAAGTTTGCATCTGGTAAACATGGTGCATTGTTAAGTTTCTTTAAAATAAACGATCCATACAGGCTAATAGCCATTGTCTTATTGGCATTTGCTGTAAAACTTCCATTTATACTCAATGGCAGTAGCTTCCACGATATGTACCATTGGTTGACCATTGGAGAGGCGATGCAAAATGGTGTTATGTACTCAGAAATTTTTGACCCTTTAGCCCCATTAGCTGCTTACGTCTATTGGTTGATCGTCTTAATTTTCGGAAAATCAATATTAACACTACATATCCTGGGCACCTTGTTGCTCATTGTTCAGGCTATCATCTTTAATAACCTTACGATCCAAAGCAAGGTCTTTGAACAAAACACTTACCTGCCCGCTTTTACTTTCATAATGTTCTCCCTCTCTCATTACAGCCTTAGCGTTTTTTCACCAGCCCAACTGGGAATGACATTTCTCTTGCTGGCTTATTCAAGACTGTTGACTCATGTTGAATTCAGGGCAAAGCGTGATGAGCAAATTATGAGTATTGGTTTGCACCTCGGGGTTGCGGTCTTGTTCTATTTTCAATTCGTCATCTTTATTCTGATTGTTCTTATCATATTGATGATTTACACCAATACCCTGAGTAGAAGATATGTGATTTTTATTGTCAATACTATTATGCCGCTT
>JBDLIU010000026.1:0-28581 GCA_039714715.1 Bacteroidota bacterium | reverse complement strand
ATTTATAAGCAGAAACTATTAATTGAATAATTTTTATCATACTTAATAGAAGCTGGGGCTGTATTAATAGGCTCTGGAAAGATAGGCTGGCGAGAAATCGTCAGCCTATTTTAGGAAGGATTATACCTCAAAACTTAAATATATAGACACAATAGCGCGGTACTTATTATGAAATATCATACAATTTTAATTTTAATATCATTAGCTGTATTTTCAGCTTGTTCAAATAAACAAAATATTATGGTAGTTGCACATAGGGGAGCTTCAGGTTATGCCCCGGAAAATACTTTGTCGGCAATGAAGAAAGCAATTGAGATGAATGCCGATATGAGCGAGTTGGATGTTCAGGAAACTGCAGATGGAAGAATAATTTTATTACACGATAAAACCTTGTTGAAAACTGCCGGGATAGAAAAAAATATCTGGGAATTAAATTATGAAGACCTGGAAGGAATCGAAGTAGGTGAGTGGTTCTCTGAAGAATATAAAGGAGAACCAATTCCAACTTTAAAAGAAGTTATTGACCTGGTGAGGGGTAAAATGAAATTGAACATTGAGCTTAAAGCTAATGGACATGAAATAATGTTAGCGGAGAGAACCTTGAAAATTGTTGAGGAAAATAATTTTCTGGACCAGGTAGTGTTTACTTCTTTTAAGTTTGATGAAGTAAGGAGAATTCGTGCTTTAAACAAAGAAGCCAGGGTTGGTTATATATTTAGCAAATTACCAGAAGATATTGATGTGTTTTCTGAAGATGTAGATATTCTCAGCGCAAAGTATAAAATTGTTGATGCTGAATTCATGAAGAAAGCAAGGGCGGCCGGTAAGGAGGTTGCAGTTTGGACTGTAAATGAGCCTGAGGATATGCAAAGAATGATTGATCTTGGAGTCGATAATATTATCACAAACTATCCTGACGTACTTCGTAAGGTACTGGACGGAGACGGTAATAATTGATTAGATAGATCAATAGTTATAAAATTATAAGCGAGGAAAAATTATGAAGAACAGAGTTTCAACTAAATCAGTATTTATTTATCTGTTGGTTATTATTGGGCTATCAGCCTGCCAGAATCCGGATAATAATAATTCATTCAAGCCAATAGCAGGTTTTAGTCAGGAAGTTAATTTGCAGCTGGAAGCATTTCTGCAAGAAACAAAAAATGAAACTGGAAGAAAAATAGCTGTATTTGATGGAGATGGTACAGTACTGGGACAAACCCCACACTACCTGGCTGATGAAGCGATGTATAACTATGCACTTGAACATCCTGATAAAAATCCTGAGATATTTCAGGAAATGATTAGTCAATCTAATGTTTCTATACCTTATGTTCAGAACAGAGTAAAGTATATTGCAGGGTTGACCTTGCAGGAGTATAGAGACCTTGGCGAAGAATATTTTAATAAGTATTATTCAAATAAAATATTCGAACCGATGCGTGATTTGATTTCGAATCTTAAGCAAAATGGATTTGAGATTTGGATAATTACTGCATCACCGGAAGGGATGTATCAACAATTTTTAAGTAAGGCATTGGAAATTCCAATTACACACATTGTTGGGATAAAATCAGTAATCAAGGACGGAATTATATCCGATGAAATAATTACTCCTGTTCCACAGGATCATGGAAAAAAATGGGCAATAGAATCATTCGTTCAGGATGTGCCTCTATTTGTTGCCGGCAACAGTCGGGGTGATAAAGAGATGATTGAATTCAGCAGGGGACTAAAAATGATTGTAAATCCCGATGAGCATATTGCTGCTGATCAAAGTGAAAGCATTGCTGATTATGCAAAAAAGAATAATTGGCTTATTGTAAAGATCAATGATGTGCCATCTGATGATTTTCCATCAATTTCATCCAAAGAATTTGGTATTAGGTTGAATAAAACAAATAAGGTTGAAGAATAGTATTGTAAGGTGTTGAATATCTGTTCTTAAGCAAAAACCACCTGTTTGATAAGTGTGTTGAGGCTTCATTATTCCTCCTTATGGAGGGCATTCCTTGTTTATTCAATAATCATTAATAATAACTTGTCCTGTGCTTTAGCACAGGGACAATAACAATCAATATGAGATTGGCTTTAGCCTTTAAAGTTATTCCAGATTAAGGGCTAAAGCCTCTTTTAGAATTAACAATAATATACCCTGCGCTAAAGCACAGGGCATATTATAAATGAATTTTTTTTAGAATGAAATTAAAAATATTAGTGTTCGAACCTCTAAAAAGTTCGGAATTAGTGAGAGTCGAGGTTAAAAGCACAAGGATTTCTGACAAAAAAGTTCATTGATTAAGTAGAAACCATTTCTTTCAGACCGTTTGTATCTTTCATGGTGTCTGCTACTTATACCAATTTAACCTTATCTCAATAAAAAACCCTGATCCCAATATCTTGGAACCAGGGTTGATCATATTATAATTTTTTCTATTGTGGCACCATATTAAACCTCCAGGTACCTTCAATTCCATTTACACGTCCACCTGTACTGTAGTCAAATTCCATAAGTAAGGATGAATCAGTTACTGTGATAGTAATATTGGTTGTATTGTCTCTTACCATTACTCCTAACTCTTCAGCAGATAAAAAATCCCATGTTCCACTTGAAGGCCATACTTCTGCAGAATTAGCACTTGTAGAAGAGTATGTTTTATCACCTAAAGTAAGCGTAAAGGTTGACCAGTCTGAGCTAACATCATTACCTGCAATAGTTATTGCACTTGCAGTACTGGCAGGAACCCAGGTTTTAGATAGTTTTTCTATTTGTTGTTCTTCTTCAGAGGGTCCTGGATCTGGTTCAGGTTTACAACCATTGATAAGTAATCCAGCTACTAAAGTTAAAGCTATTAAGGCATATCGAATTTTCATAAGTCTATTATTTTGTTATACAAATGTATATATTCTGATTGAATAAAAGGTAACTTATTATTTAATTTAAGGGTCTATTAAGTCAGTTAACATATCCTTTCATAACACCTCGATCTGAACTTCTGACAAACTTCACAATTTCATCTCTTTCAGTTGAGGGCCTTAGTTTCAATTCAATTAGATCAATCGCTTTGGAGTTATTTAACCCTTTCAAATACAGGTAGCGGTATATCTCCTGTATCTCCATTATTTTTTGAGAAGAATAACCCCTTCTTCTCAAACCAATTGAATTGATGCCACTGTAAGATAACGGTTCACGTGCAGCTTTGGTATAGGGTGGAACATCTTTTCTGACCAGAGATCCACCGGATATCATAACATGTGCTCCGATCTTAACAAATTGATGGATGGCAGATGCTCCTCCGATGATAGCATAATCGTCAACTTCTACATGTCCTGCAATTTGCACTGCATTAGACAAAATACAATTATCGCCTATTACACAATCATGGGCAATATGCGCATAAGCCATAATAAGGCAATTGTTACCAATTACGGTTTTAAGTTTATCGCTGGTTCCTCTACTTACAGTTACACACTCCCTGATAACCGTATTGTCACCAATGAAAACTTCTGTTTCTTCGCCATTGTACTTCAGGTCCTGTGGCACTCCGGATATCACTGCACCAGGGAAGATCTTGCAGTTTTTACCGATTCTTGCACCTTCGAAAATTGTAACATTAGATCCAATCCAGGTGCCTTCTTCAATAACAACATTTTGATGAATTGTACAAAATGGTTCTATTACTACATTACGAGCAATTTTAGCTTGTGGATGTATATAAGCTAATGGTTGATTCATGAGTCACGTTTAACTATGCTGGCTGTCATCGAGCCATCGCAAACTAAATTGTCTCCAACATAGGCTTTACCATTCATTTTGGCAATGCCTCTTTTAATTGGGGCAGTTAGCTCACATTTAATGATTAATGTATCTCCAGGAAGCACCATTTTTCTGAACCTGAAGTTATCTATTCCCAGAAAATATGTCCAGTAGTTTTCCGGATCGGGAACAGTGTTAAGAACAAGAATACCTCCAATCTGAGCCATGGCTTCTACCTGCAGTACTCCCGGCATTACAGGATTATCAGGAAAGTGGCCCTGGAAGAAAAACTCATTCATAGTAACATTCTTAATGCCAGCTACAGTGGTATCATCAAGATGTATAATCTTGTCAATGAGTAGGAATGGATACCTGTGTGGCAGGATAGAACTAATATCGTTAATGTTTAAAACAGGTGCCTGGCTAGGATTATACTTTGGTATGCTGGACTTTCCTTTCAGCATAGCCTGTTTTAGTTTTTTGGCAAAACCAATATTAGCTGCATGTCCGGGACGTGCCGCAAGAATTTGTGCTTTGAGAGGTTTGCCTACCAGGGCAAGGTCTCCAACTACATCAAGTAATTTATGACGTGCAGGTTCATTTTTATGGTGAAGTTCAATGTTATTAAGTATACCTTCCGTTTTTACTTCAACCTTTGGCTTATTAAAAAGCTTAGCTAAATCATCAAGTTCTTCTTCAGACACAACCCTGTCAACAACAACAATTGCATTGTTAAGATCACCACCTTGTATCAATTTGTTTTTATAGAGCATTTCAAGCTCATGTAAGAAACAAAAAGTGCGACTTGAAGCAATCTCTTCTTCAAATTGAGTTATGTCATTTAAGGACGCATGCTGACTTCCTAAAACCGGTGAATTATAATCAACCATTACTGTTACCCTGAAATCATCAAGGGGTAGGGCAGCCATTTCCACTTCGCGGTCTGGCTCACGATAAAACACACTTTCGTCAATTATAAGGAAGTCACGTAAAGCATTTTGTTCATCGGTACCAGCTTCATGAAGCTTATTGATAAATTGAATGGCACTACCATCCATAATAGGTGGTTCAGGACCATCAAGTTGTATGAGAACATTGTCAATTTGCAAGCCAACTAATGCTGCCATTGTATGCTCAATGGTGTTTATTCTGGCTCCACTTTGTTCAATACTGGTTCCTCTGGAAATATCAACCACGTTGTCAACGTCAGCATCAACAATGGGTTGACCTTCCATATCTACTCTTTGGAACTTGATTCCATGGCCAATTGGAGCAGGTACAAATGTCATATTAACATCGACTCCTGTATGCAATCCTACACCAGAAAGCGTTACCTGTTTTTTGATTGTATGTTGTTTATTATGCATCATAGCGGGTTAGAAAATTGTTCGCAAAGTTAGTTTTTTTTCTCTAGTTCACTAAGCCTATGGTAAATTTCAGGTAATTTCTTAAATACCGCATAAGAACTCATATAGCCTTTTATATCAATTGCAGGAGAGCCAAGTAAAGTTTCTCCTTCTTTCCTGGGAGATTTGGTAATGCCAGCCTGTGCGCCAACGGTAGTTTTGTTTATTATTTTTAAATGTCCGGCAACACCAATCTGACCTCCAAATAAACAATTGTCACCTATCTCACACGAACCCGATATACCTGTTTGGGCAGCAATTACAGTATCCTTACCAACTACAACATTATGCGCTATTTGAACAAGGTTGTCAAGTTTTACCCCATTCTTAATAAGGGTAACACTACCGGGAAATGTAGCACAATCTACTGTGGTGTTGGCTCCTATGCTTACATTATCTTCTAATTCCACATTGCCCATTTGCGCGATTTTCTTATATGAACCATCATCCTGAGGAGCCCATCCGAATCCATCACTGCCAATTACAGCTCCGGAATGGATAAGACAAGCCATCCCTACTCTGGAACCATCATAAAGTTTAGCGCCGGCATAGATTATTGTATTGTCTCCAATTTGACAATTATCTCCAACATATGCCTGAGGATAGATCTTAACATTGCTACCGATTTTGCAGTTTTTCCCGATATAAGCAAATGCACCTACATAACAGTCAGAACCAAGTTCACAGCTCTCATGCATATAGCTTGGATTTTCTATGCCAACTTTTTGGCTTAATTGTGCTTTTTCATAGAATTCAAGTAAGGTGGAAAAAGCTGCATAGGGATCATTTACTCTAATTAATGCAGATGATACCGGTTGGCTTAATTTCAAATCATTACTCACAATGATTGCCGTTGCCCCGGTAGTATAGATAAACTGTTCGTATTTATCGTTTGCCAGAAAACTTAGTGCACCTTCATTTGCATCCTGTATCTTGCTAAAAGTGGTTACCACTTCTGATCCATTACCTTCAACAGTTCCACTTAATAATTCTGCTATTTGATTTACTGTAAATTCCATATAAATCTTTTTTTATTTCTACAAAAGTATCTCATTAGCCCAGGTTATGTAATGTTTACTAACAATTCTGCTCATCGCTTTAATGTTGGGTAAATCTGTAGCATCGGCTATATCCATTACTTCACCTGTTTTTTTAAGAAGATAAATTTTTTGGCTTGTTTTGATATATGCCGCATTTGAAACCTTCCCTTTATCATAATAAAACTTAAGCTCTCTATTACTAATCGAAGTGGCTAATTTTAATTCCTTCACTATTTTATCAGTGAACTTCGATGGATTTTGATTGGTTAACTGGATCTTAAATAATCTTCTATTGATGAACGATTTACTCAGGTACGATAGTATTTTATCCTCGCAGTGTTGCCATTGTTTTAAAGCTGTCCATATATCATGGTCATCCAGGGTGCTAAATTCATTCAGTATAGAGGGATTGTTATTTATCTCTTCTTTGCTATAATTATTGATTAAATATTTAGTAATCCTTGTATCCAGATTAAGGCCGGAGTATCCTGTATTGAGTAAATGCCGGGCTCTTTCTACAATTTTAATAAGCATTTTATCAGCGGCTAGCCCTGTCTTATGCAAATACACCTGCCAGTACATTAACCTGCGTGCATTAAGGAAGTTTTCAACACTATATATACCTTTTTCTTCAATAACAATTTGATCCTCGACCAGGTCGAAAAGTTTAATAATTCGTTCAGCACCAATAGTCCCTTCAGAAACTCCTGTAAAAAAACTGTCGCGGTTCAGGTAATCAAGCCTGTCAACATCCAGCTGACTGGAAATAAGCTGGTGGAAAAAAGGCCTTGGATACTTGTTCGTGAACATTTCCAATGCCATATTAAGTCCTCCGGAGAACGTTTCATTGAGTTGATTCATTAAATGAAGTGAAACATCCTCGTGATTAATATTGGTTAATAAAACATTTTCTAATGAATGAGAAAATGGGCCATGACCAATATCATGTAAAAGGATAGCAAGCATGGCCGACTCATATTCCTCTCTTGAAATATCGTGGCCTTTTTCTTTTAAGTTATCAAGTGCCCTGCCCATTAAATGCATGGCACCCAGGGCATGGTGAAACCTGGTATGAAGTGCTCCGGGATATACAAAATCAGCCAGTCCCATTTGATTGATACGCCTTAACCGCTGGAAAACCGGAGTTTCGATAATATCGAATGCTAATTCTGACGGCAGATTAATAAATCCATACAGTGGATCGTTAATTATTTTTTTCTTATTCATCAGAATCATTTTTACATATTACATTTACAATGATGAGACAATTCTCTTTTATTACTTAATCACAATCAACGGTAATAATAATGAAAGAATAAAAACCAATTTGTAACTTCACAATTTAATTAGGAAAAATGCAAAATTACAAAATACTTTGGGCTGATGATGAGATTGATATGCTTAAACCGCATATTATGTTTCTGGAGAAGAAGGGATACCAGGTAAAACCGGTAAATAGTGGTTATGATGCATTGGATAGCTGTGAAGAGGAGTATTTTGATGTGGTCTTTCTCGATGAAAATATGCCTGGAATGTCGGGGTTAGAGGTGTTAACCAAAATCAAGGCTAAGTTTCCCAATCTACCTGTGGTGATGATTACCAAGAATGAAGAAGAAGAGATTATGGAAGAGGCCATTGGCGCGAAAATCACCGATTATCTGATCAAACCTCTGAATCCTAACCAGATACTTCTTTCTGTTAAGAAAATTCTGGAGAATAAGAAGCTGGTTAGTGAGCGTGCTACTACCGATTACCAAAAAGAATTCAGAAATATATCTATGACAATTAGTGATGATCTGGATTACAGACAATGGGTAGAGGTTTATAAAAAATTAATTCGCTGGGAGCTTGAATTTGCCAGTACAGATGACACAGGGATGGCGGAAGTGCTTGAGCTGCAGAAAAGTGAAGCAAACAGCTATTTTGCCAATTTTATAATTAATAATTATGAAGATTGGATAAATGGGAGTGAAGATAGCCCACTTCTATCTCATCAGCTGATGCTAAAACAGGTTTTGCCTAAACTTGAAAAAGATAAACCACTATTCTTATTTGTTATTGATAATCTTCGTTACGACCAGTGGAAAATTTTAGAGTCTACCATCCTTGGCATGTTTAACCTTGAGGATGAAATTGATTATTATTCAATATTACCTACTACCACCGCGTATGCTCGTAATGCTATATTCTCTGGTCTTTTACCGGATGAAATGGAAAAATATCATCCGGAATTTTGGGTAGGCGAGGATTCTGATGAAGGCAAGAATAACTATGAGGATAAATTTCTGGAAGCTCAGCTTGATAGATATGGTTTAAATATCAAATGGTCATACAATAAAATTACACATGTTGACAAGGGAAGGAGTTTAAGTAATCGTACGCCAGGTTTGTTGAAAAATAATCTAAATGTGATAGTTTACAACTTTGTTGATATGCTCTCACATGCGCGTACCGATATGGCTGTTATTAAGGAGCTTGCACCTGATGAGTCAGCTTACAGATCATTAACCCAATCATGGTTTAAGCATTCACCCCTGTTAGAAATGCTGGAAACGATAAGCAAGCATAAAGCGAGAGTAATTATTACTACTGATCACGGTACAATTCGGGTTAAACGACCCTTTAAAATCATTGGAGACAGGAACACCAATACTAATTTGCGTTACAAGCAGGGGAAAAACTTGTCATATGAAGGAAATGATGTGTATATCGCCAAAGATCCCTTACGGTTACATTTACCGCAATTGAACGTCTCATCATCGTATGTTTTTGCATTGAAGGATGAATTTTTCGCCTATCCCAATAATTATAATTATTACGTAAAGTATTATCGAGACACATTCCAGCATGGTGGAGTTTCTATGGAAGAGATGATAATTCCCCTAATCTCACTAAATTCACGTAATGGTTAATACTGATAAAGATATTGTTATTGATAATATTTCTTTAGAAGATATCGAACAGGTAGCGAAGCAGATATTATCATATGCGAATCAGACTAAAGTGTGGATGCTGGATGGCGAGATGGGCTCTGGTAAGACCACCTTAATTAAAGTTCTTTGTAAGCAATTGGGTTCTGAAGATACTGTCACAAGCCCAACTTTTTCACTTGTTAATGAGTATGTTACTGAGCACGGGTCTATTTTTCATTTTGATTTTTATAGGGTAAATAACCTTGAGGAGGCTCAGGAAGCAGGTGTGGAAGATTATTTTTATTCAGGCGAGTATTGTTTTATTGAGTGGCCGGAAATAGTGGCGCCTATTTTACCTGATGAATTATTTAAAATTCGTATTGATGTTAATAGCAGCGGATTAAGATCATATAAACTCTCTTTTTATGAAATCAACTGAAAAAACCGGTTTTGAAAAATTAGCTGAAAGCACAAAGCATTATCCTCAGGAACAACTGGCAAGTGTTAGCAGGAAAGAAGGCTCACTGTTTATTGGTATTCCTAGAGAGGTTTCATTGAAGGAAAACAGGATAACATTAACTCCTGAAGCGGTTTCTTTGATGGTTCGAAATGAGCATATGGTATTGGTTGAAACCGGAGCAGGTGTCAAATCAGGTTTTGTAGATCAGGAGTACAGCGATGCAGGTGCAAAAATTGTTAAAAGTGCTAAGGAGGCTTATGAAGCTCATGTTATCCTGAAAATCGAACCCCCAACTGATGAGGAAATTGAATTGCTAAAACCCAACCAGGTATTAATCTCAGCTTTAAACCTGGTTCATAAGGATAAATCATATTTTGAAAAACTTATTGAAAAAAGAGTAATTGCCATCGCCTATGAATATGTCGAGGATAAAGTGGGTGGGCAGCCAATTACCCGAGCAATGAGTGAGATTGCCGGTACAACAGCTATTCAGATTGCATCTGAACACCTGACAACCAAAAATGATGGCATGGGGGTAATACTGGGCGGTGTTACAGGGGTTCCGCCTACCAAGGTGTTAATATTAGGCGCAGGAACAGTTGCAGAGTATGCTGCCAGGGTGGCTTCTGGTATGGGTGCGGACATTAAAATATTCGACAATCATATTTATAAACTTAGTCGAATTAAACATGCCTTGAACCTACAGATTTTTACAAGCACTATTGATTCGGTTTTACTTTCTAAAGCCCTTGAAAATACAGATGTATTTATTGGTGCTCTAAGGCCTGAAAAAGGCAGGAACAGGGTTGTGATATCTGAAGAAATGGTTATGAAGATGAAGAAAGGTGCTGTAATAATTGATTTAAGCATCGATCAGGGTGGCTGTGTTGAGACATCAGAGATGACCACCCTGGAGAACCCTGTTTTTATTAAACATGGGGTTATTCATTACTGTGTTCCTAATATTACTTCCAGGGTAGCCAGAACAGCTTCATTGGCTTTGAGTAATATCTTTACACCAACCCTTATCAGGGCAGGGGTTGAAGGAAGTATTGAAGATATGATCTTTTCGCATCGTTGGTTTATGAAAGGAGTCTATGCTTATAAGGGAGGATTAGCTAATTTTGACCTGGCAAAAAGATACAAACTTCCATACAAGGATATATCGCTGTTTAGTGCTGCAAGAATTTGAGAGAAGAGAATGGATAAGTCTAAGATTATTTTCAGGAAAGTGATCACATTTCCTGTCATTTTTTATCAACAAGCAATATCTCCTTTACTACCACCATCGTGCAGGTACACACCAACCTGTTCTGAATATACCAAAGAGGCCCTTATGAAGCATGGTGTTGTAAAAGGCACCAAACTAAGTATCAAGCGGATTTCAAGCTGCCATCCATGGGGTGGGAGTGGGTATGATCCGGTACCTTAGCTTTGAATGACAAATTAAGAATTACGGATTACCGTTATTCATTAGGGATTTCTGTTGCCTTCTTTTTTCTGGTAATATAAATAAGAATAACAATACCCAATATCACCATAGGGATACTAAGCCATTGTCCCATATTTAGCTCCATGCTATCCTCAAACGAAACCTGGTTCTCCTTGATCATTTCATGGAAGAATCTGAGCGTAAAGAGTATTACTAGGAATATCCCAAAAAGTAAACCCGGTGTAGTTTCCTTCTTCCTTCTTGTCCATATATAAAAGAGAAAGACAAACAATAAGAAAGTAGTGGCAGATTCATACAATTGCGCAGGGTATCTGGCTATTCCATAAGTTGCAATTTTAGCCATATATGTGCCATCTTTTAACTTAACCAACTCGTATTCCAGATCATGGAATGTTGGCTCATCGATGTGACTCCTTACACCTGCAAGCTTTACGTTTACACTATTGTCGAGGTAAGACCTAAGCTGTCTTTCATCATAGTTTCTTTTTTTGAACTCAATATAGATTAAGATTGGTACATAACCATTTTCGTTGATTTCTTTATCTTGATTTTGCTCATAATAAATTTTATTGACCCATCCGGATCCTGTGGGATCATACTCAAGGAATTCAGTGACATCTCTTGCAAAAACAACACCATTGTCAGAACCTGTAGGAATGCCAATTATTTCAGAATTTGTAAAATTACCAAACCTGATAAGTGCACCAGTTAAGGCTACTACTATCACTATTCTGTCAATTATCTGCAGGAAAGAATATCCTCTGTCATATTTAATGAAAAATAATTTTGATAGCTTACCTTCTTTTGTGTTCCACTTGTACTTAGAAAAAAGAATAAGGACAAGAATAATACCTATTGCTGCACCATGGCTTGCCAGACCTCCTTCTCGAATATTAAATATTCTGATAATTCCTTCAAAACTGGTAAAATAGTCTTCTGGTTGATAAAAAGCCACATGACCCAACCTGGCACCAATTACAGTAGCCAGAATCATGTAAACAGTTAAATTTTCAACCAGTTTTTCTGCATATTTTTTCTTTTCCAGGTCTGGTCCGGCCTCATTTTTATAGATGTAAAACAGTATTTGCTGGCTTATCAAAAAGCCCAGGGCAAATAGAAGACCATACCATCTGATGGTGGGTGTTCCGGAGTAAAGTTCCGGATCAAAGTTCCAAATTATATATCCTAGTGCGTTCATATCAAAAATTTTATGCAAATATAGAATTACCCAACTAATTCCCTAACTTGTCCGCCAACCTGCTTGCTCAGGCAAGTTTGCGAATTACCTTTAACTCATCCTTAAATCCTCCGCTTAGAATTGGGAACCTGAACCAGGAGCGTGGATCAATATTATAATCTTTTAAATGGAAGGAAGGAGCAATTCTTTCTCTCTTCCATTGGTTTCTGCTCCAAAGATTAAAAAACTTGATAATATAATCAGCGGCTTCATCTTTGGGATGATTCTTAATAAGTTCATTATAAATAGACAGCGGAGATTTTCTTTCTTTAATAAATAAACCCTCGATCAGGTTAAGAATCTCGTATGGCATTAAATCATCTTCATCCGTCTGATCCCTCTCAGCGGGTCTGAGCTCAGCAGTCGGTGATAAACTGTTCACTTTGTTAAGCGAAGCGTACCCCAGATTTTCTTCAGCCCATCTTAACCACTGTCTTATAAATGGTTTATCAATACCGGCAATAGGAGCCAGGCTGCCACTTGTGTCACCGTCCATTGTGGTATAGCCTACACTGCCTTCGCTTCTGTTTGAAGTGGTTAACAGGATGGCATTTTTTACATTCGCCAGCATCCAGATCAAAGGTGAGCGACAGCGTGCCTGTATATTTTGAAGTACAATGTCATCTTCTTCCCATGTGAGGTTTCTGTCAATAGCGCTTTCAATTACCTGACGTGCATGATCTATGCCTGTATCAATAGACCATCTGGAGAACATGGCATTTACCTCATGGGCTATGTCCCTGGCAGACTCCATCGTCTCCGTGCTTGAGTTTTCTGTTGCCTGGTAGGCAGATGTAATCAATTTACCAGAAAGTTCCTTTACAGTATCTATTTCTTCTTCATTATCGATGAAGTTTATTTTCTTTTTGAAGTCATCAATTCCCAGAGCATCCACACTTCTTTTAATGGCTTCATTTGCAAGAATAATGCATGTTGCTGAATCAGCGCCACCACTGAGTGATACTACAAATCCATTACTTCTGCTCTTCCTCAGGTAGTCAAAAAGACCTAAGGATGTCGCTGCCAGAAATTGTTCATTGTCAGAAGTATGGTTCGCGTTAATATCTTTTGACTGTATTGAATCATCAACAATTTCTGTGATTGTAAGCTCTACATTATTGAAAGAGAACAGGGGAGTGCTGGCTGTAAGTATTCCCTTATGCGCAATTATTGCATCACCATCATAGATTATCCTACCGGCTTCATTACCCAGCTGATTCGCGAAAACATAGGTACAGTTAAATTCCTTCGAAGCTGTAACAACCCTGTTTTCTCTTACGACAGATTTCATCAAAGAAAAATGACTGGCACTGGGATTAAGAATGATATCTACCTTCTGTTCAACCAGTCTGCATGCAGGTCGGTCTTCAACCCAGGCGTCTTCACAAATCTCAAAACCAATCACCTTGTTTTCAATCTGATAGGTTTGGTCACCAAACGGGAATTCCTGACCATTAATTTCTATTAATTCAATTTTACCGGATGCCCATTCACTAAACCATCTGTTTTCGTAATGTATCCCATCAAAGGGGAGGTTCTGTTTAGCCTGGAAACCCAGGATTTTGCCATCTTGCGCCAATGCTACAACATTAAAAATCCTGTTGTTTAAGTGCATAGGTAATCCAAGCGTTACAGCAATATTTTTGGTTTCAGGTAATATTTCACATAAGACCTCGATAGATTTTTCAGAGAGCCATGATTGCAAGAACATGTCTTCGCAACCATAACCTGTAATACATAACTCCGGTAAGCAGAGCACGTCCACATTACTATCCTGGGCCTTTTTAATAGCTTCAATGATATTACCTTTATTATTATCCCAGTCAAAAGGTGTCTGGTTTAATGAAGCAGCAGCGATTTTCATCTTCTTATTCAGCTAAATTCAGAGATTCCAGAAGTTTTCTTGACGCAGATTGTTCGGCCTTTTTCTTATTGGGCCCATATCCTGTGGCAAGAACTTTCTTATCAACAATCACATTAATTTCAAATTCACGATAATTTCCCTCAGCCTGAATTTCTTTAGATTCAAATATGATATTCTTATTACTCTTTTGAGCCCACTCAATTAGCTGGCTCTTATAATTAGTATTTGTTCTGATAAGCTCATCAATATTAAAGTTAGGTTCAATAAGCTTATTTATCACAAATTTTCTGCAGTATTTGTAACCTTTATCCAGATAAACTGCTCCAATTATTGCTTCCAGTGCATCCCCATAAATAGATTTATGAGAGTACATGCCTTTTTTCTGACTATCAAATTGAATTATTACGTTCAAACCTAGTTTTTTCCCCAGGTTGTTGAGTGTTTCCCGGTTAACAATGCGTGATCTTATCTCAGTAAGAAATCCTTCATCCTTAAACGGGTATCTTTTAAAAAGGTAGTCAGCTACAACTGCTCCTAAAACAGCATCTCCAAGGTATTCCAGCCTCTCATTTGAAGGTCTGAATCCTTTGGCATCTAAATCACTGGTTGAAGAATGAAGTGTGGCAAGAGAATAGAGTTTTATATTATGGGGAGACGTACCAACAATAGCTTTGATTGCTATGATTAGTTTTTTTTCATCCGCAGTGTGAGATCTAAAATGTTTTAATACATATGACAGGAGATTAGCCACTACTCCACCATTTTACGGAAAATAACGGATGTATTATGACCACCAAATCCAAATGTATTGCTCAGTGCTATTTCAACTTTACGTTCCTGAGCTTTACCAAAAGTAAGGTTCATTTTCGGATCTAATTGATCATCATCAGTAAAATGATTGATGGTTGGTGGTACTTTCTGGTATTTTATAGCCAAAATAGATGCAATGGCTTCAATAGCGCCAGCAGCTCCCAAAAGGTGCCCGGTCATTGATTTGGTTGAGCTTATATTTAGTTTATAAGCATGTTCACCAAAGACTCTCTTAATAGCAATGACTTCACTGATATCACCAAGAGGAGTTGATGTGCCATGTACGTTGATATAATCAACTTCTTCAGGAGTAACGTTTGCATCTTCAAGCGCATTTAGCATTACATTTTTAGCCCCATGACCTTCAGGGTGTGGTGCAGTAATGTGATATGCATCAGCAGACATTCCGCCACCAATAACCTCAGCATAAATTTTAGCTCCTCTAGCTTTAGCATGTTCATACTCTTCCAGAATCAAACTTGCACCACCTTCACCAAGAACAAATCCATCACGATTCTTATCAAATGGACGTGAAGCTGTTTTCGGATCATCATTTCTTTCAGAAAGTGCTTTCATGGAGCTGAAACCTCCTAGCCCGGCTTCAGTGACTGCTGCTTCAGAACCTCCTGTAATAGCAACATCCATCTTACCTAACCTGATATAGGTAAGTGTGTCGATAATAGCATTTGATGCAGATGCACAAGCGGATACCGTAACAAAATTAGGACCTCTAAATCCATATTTTATTGATATCTGCCCGGCAGCTATATCTGCAATCATTTTAGGAATGAAGAAGGGACTATATCTTGGGATTCTATCCCCCTCAACATAACTTTCAACTTCTTTTTGAAAAGTGTCGAGACCGCCAATTCCGGATCCCCAGATTACACCAGCCTTGTCCAGATTAATCTTTTCCAGTTCAATACCAGAATCCTTAACAGCTTCTTCAACGGCTACTAAAGCGTACTGGGTAAAACCATCTAACTTGCGGGCTTCTTTTCTGCCAAAATATTCATTGGCATCAAAATTCTTTACCTCGCAAGCAAATTGGGTTTTAAATCTTTCCGGGTCGAATTTTGTAATTCGACCTGCACCACTTACTCCATCCATTAATCCTTGCCAGAATTCAGGCACAGAATTACCGATAGGAGTAATGGCACCAACTCCGGTTACAACTACTCTTCTTAAGTTCAATTTAAAATAATGTTATTTAGCGTTCTCTTCCAGGTAAGAAATTGCTTGGCCAACAGTGCCAATGTTTTCTGCCTGATCATCAGGAATAGAGATATTAAACTCTTTTTCAAACTCCATGATAAGCTCTACTGTGTCTAATGAATCAGCTCCAAGATCGTTTGTGAAGCTTGCTTCGTTAGTTACCTCAGACTCTTCTACGCCTAACTTATCAATAATAATGCTTTTTACTTTTTGTGCAATTTCAGACATTTCTCTTAATTGTTTAGTGAAAATTTCATGCAAAGAAAGCCATATTACTTAATATCTCAAAAAATAAAACTATGATATTTTAGATTGCAATAACAGAACCTTGATCCGAATTCATTGTTAAATTTGCAAAATGAAATTTAATTTGTTTTCATATGCGTAAAACAAAACTTGTAATTGACCATGAGATTGAGGATAGTATCATCGGTTTGGTAACTACTCTCAAAGACTACAAGTTGGCCTGGCATATTAATCAGGTATTTAAAATTGACCTGGTAATGCAACAGCCTTTAATACTGGAGTTTCTCAAAGGTGCTGATTTAGAAATAACATATTTTGCTTATGTTTCGGAGTTTAAGCAGTTTAAATTAGTAAAAAATAAAAGCCTTGAAGAAAATACAGGCCACCTTATTCCGGAATTGATAAACTTCGACTATTTTCTGATGGTAAATGGTGAAGAGGAAATCATTTCTAATGATTCGGTAATTCAGGGATTACATAAAATTGAAGGAATTGAGTACTTTCAACTTATTGATGTATCGATTCTTAAATCTAAAGACAACTTTTTATTTTGATAATGGAAGATATAATATTTAATAGGACTAAAATAATTGCCACTGTAGGACCAGCTAGCAATAGCAAAGAGGTGTTGCATGATTTAATTGTGGCAGGAATCGATATATTTCGGTTAAATTTTTCCCATGGCGACCATGAAGGGCATCAAAAGGTAATTGATACGGTTCGTGAATTAAACCATGAATTGGGTACATATGTATCGTTGCTGCAAGATCTGCAGGGGCCTAAGATCAGGGTGAATGAGGTTGAACCTGGAACTTTCATTGAAGAAGGGCAGGAATTCAGTATCACTGTAAAGGAAATCCTGGGCAATACCCATAAGGTATCTACATCCTATAAATCTTTAGCTAATGATGTTCAGGAAGGAGATGTGATTTTGATTGATGACGGTAAGATTGAGCTCAGAGTTAAAGCTGTAAAGGAAGAAGAAGTATTAACCGAGGTTATACATGGGGGACAGGTTTTAAGCAGAAAGGGAATTAATCTGCCAAATACAAAGGTGTCGGCCCCGGCATTAACTGAAAAAGATGAAGCAGATTTAGCATTTGGTATAGAAAATAATGTTGATTGGGTGGCATTATCTTTTGTTCGCAGTGCAGATGATATTATTAACCTGAAGAAGATCATTGAGGATGCAGGGAAGGATATTAAGGTTATTGCTAAAATTGAAAAGCCTGAAGCGCTGGAACATATCACAAAGATTATAGAAGCATCTGATGCAATTATGGTGGCCAGGGGAGACCTGGGAGTTGAGATCGATATGGAGGAAGTTCCGGTTATTCAGAAGAGAATTGTCTTTCAGTGTAATAAATTAGCGAAACCTGTAATTGTAGCCACTCAGATGATGGAAAGCATGATAGAAAATGCAAGCCCAACCAGAGCTGAGACGAGTGATGTGGCTAATTCGGTTTTAGATGGAGCAGATGCACTTATGCTGTCTGCAGAAACCGCTGTTGGTAAATATCCTGTTGAAACCATAACAAGCATGGTTAATACAATTACAGCCATAGAAACTTCTCAAAAGAAGGTGTACTTTAAATATTCAAAGTTGAATCCTAAGTCGCCTCTTTTTCTGAATGATAGCTTGATTCAATCAGCGGTACACCTAAGCCAGGATGTGAAGGCAAAAGCTATTGTGGGTATGACAACTTCCGGATTTACAGCATGGCGATTATCAGCACATAGGCCAAAAGCTAATATCTTTATTTTTACGGCCAACAGAAGCTTGCTTACCACTTTAAGCTTGATCTGGGGAGTGCGAGGCTATTATTATGATGCCGTTGAATCTACAGATGCTACTATTCATGATATTGAGTCTATCCTGAAAGAGGAAGGCCACCTCAAAAAAGAAGACATTTTTATTACTATGGCCAGTATGCCTATAGAGGAAAGGCAGCGAACTAATATGATCAAGATTAATATTGTTGAATAATCAGGAAGGAATTTCAGGTTTAACAAGAAGCACCTTTTCTTTTTCAACAATCACAAGACCCGGTGGTGAGCCTTTTGGTTTTCTAACATATTTTTTGGGAGTATACCCAACAGGACATAGGCTGTCGGTTTTCTTTTTAGAGTAATATGCTGCCAAAGCCGCTACTTTTTCCACGGTATATTTTGGGATGGATTTACCTGCCTGCTGTTTTAAAATTACATGTGAGCCTGAAACGTCTTTAGCATGAAAAAACAGATCTTCCTTAGCGGCATATTTTAAGGTAAGTAGATCATTCTGCCTGGCATTCTTGCCAACCCATATTGTAAAGTCATCTATGATAAATACTTTGAAAGGGATTTCTTTAGTCTTCTTTTCTGACTTTTCTTTTTTAATATATTCTTTTAGATGTAGAAATTCTGTTGCTTCTTCTATCGTTTTGATTTCATCTTCCAGAACGCTAACAAATGATTCCTTTTGAGCTATCGTTTCTTTCAATCTGATTTGTTCTATCCCAACATTCTTTGCTTTTTTATAGTACTTCTCTGCATTTTGTTGAGCATTAAGTTTAGGATTAAGCTTAATTTCTCTCTTGCTTCCTGTAAAAAAATCATCAAGTTCAATGCTTGAAGTATTGGGTTGGATATTATGCAGGTTAGCCATGATAAGATCGGCCTTCTCACGATACCCGGAATCTTCTGTAATCGTATTGAGTTTGGTCCTGGTTTTTGAAAGGTATGATTGGGTTTTTATTAATGATTGGTACCTGTTCTTAAGCAGGACATCTTTAGCTTTTAGAAAGCTTTTGCTCTTCAGATATAACCTGAAAAAATGGGTTAATGCCATATCCGGAGAAGAGAATTCTTCTACCGCATTATTATCGGGGATAAGCGAAAGCTTATAAGTTGAAGGTGATTTGATTATGGAATAACCATTTGGATTCTCCAGTTGGTTAATAAAATCTCTTGTTATTCTTAATGCTACTTGTTCATCCTTGTTTTCTGTATTGTTTATTAGTTCTTTGACAAGCGGCTTCCCCAGTGTAGGAAAAACCTTACCGGGATTGTTAATATTATTCAGAATAGCCTGATCTGACTGATCTAAATTTCTGTCAAAAGATGAATATGATAATTCCTTATCCGATTTGTAGTTATGTTTAAATATGCTGACAGGCTTTTTATCTTGAAAAAGTATAAGGTTGGCCTGGTTACCATAGAGTTTAAATACAAGGGCCATATTATCCGCTAATTCTATAGCAAAAGCTCGTTCATTGAGAAAGCTTCGAACATTAATCACCCTTTTGTCAAAAGCTGTTTTGAAGATCAATATCGTGTTTTTCCTTGCTTTATTGAACTCATCCGGAAAGGCCAGGCAGGAAAATGAAGATGTAAGATGAGCAATGATAATAAATTCTTGTTCTTGCCCTTCACTGTTAAATTTCAATATTAACTCATCCTTATTTTGACTAAAGCTTTCAATTAGTTTTAATCCTTCAATCTTCTGCTTAAGAACAGGAACGAGTTGTTTAATCAGGAAATAACTGTTATGCACCTAAATTAAGTTTTAGACCGTCATATGCCAGGAATACATTTCCCGGGAGCATTTTTTCGATATCTCTCGATAAACCTAAATTATGACTAATATGAGTAAGATAAGCTTTACCTGGTTTCAGCTCTGCGATTAACTCAAGGGCTTCTTCGAAAGTAAGGTGAGAGATATGAGGATCATGCTGAAGTGCATTAATAACCAGGACATCAATATTCTTTAATTTCTCTTTTTCTTTTTCAGAAATAGTTTTTGCATCTGTGATGTAGGCAAAGTCACCTATTTTAAAGCCAAATACCGGCAGTTTATAATGCATAACTTCTACCGGAAGGATATCAACATTATTAACCTTGAATGGCTCATTGCTTATCTCATTCAATTCCACACGAGGCACACCGGGATATTTGTAATCAGTAAAGATATACTGGAATTCAGCCTGGATTTGATCAAGGACTTCCTTTCTGCCGTATACAGGCATATCCATTTTTTGCTTGAAGTTATAAGAACGCACCTCATCCAGTCCGGCAGTATGATCTCTGTGCTCATGTGTGAGTAATACTGCATCCAGATGAGCAATATTTTCTCTGAGAACTTGTTGCCGGAAGTCAGGGCCTACATCAATGATGAAACTTGTATTCCCTGATTTGATATGTACTGATGATCGTAATCTTTTATCTTTAAAATCTATTGATTTGCAAACAGAGCAGGAGCAGGCGATTACCGGAACGCCCTGAGAGGTGCCGGTTCCAAGAAATGTAACAGTCACAGCTCCATTTCAGATTTTAGCAAAGTGGCATAAAAGGCCTGATTTTTTTCGCTTAGTTTCTCAGTATCAATATCAATAGATTTAATGATATCCAGCAGACAATTTATTTTACCTTCAGGTGTAAAGAATTTATTTACAACTGCTACTTTTTCAGTGTTTAGAATACAATATCCCGACTTAAAACTACCTCGCTCATACCTTAGAGAGTAGTCTGTTTCAGACATGAGGTCTTCCAGTTTATGCAAGAAATGTTTTGTATACTTAACAATCACTTAGGAAAGATATTTTGAAGTAAGTGTTACCAGCTTGTCAAAATCAATTGGCTTTTGTAAGTATTCATTAATTCCAACAGCCTCGAAATCCTCCATGGCATAATTCATTATGTTACCAGTTACGGCAAAAATGGGTATTTGGGATTTAACCGGATCAGCCATAGCTCTTATTTGTTTAGTACATTCCATCCCGTTGATTTTCGGGATATTGATGTCCATTAAAATTAAATCAAAACTCTCTTTTCCAATTTTATCTAAAACCTCTTTGCCGTCTTTAGCACCAAATATTTCATACCGTTGCTGCTCTAATATTTTCTTTGTAAGGTTTAGAATTACTGAGCTGTCTTCTGCAATTAATATTTTCTTAGCCATTTTATTTAGTAGTGACTTAATATATTGTTGAAATTCTTTTTAAACTCTGCAAAATTATCACTTAAGGTCAACAATCTTTCTTTTAAAGATGAATATTCTTTGACTTTAAGGTCTGATTCTATCTCTGTTGCTATTAGAGCAACTTTTTCTATTCCAAGTGTACCGGCTGAACCCTTAAGCGTGTGTAGTGTTTTACTAATGGTTTCGTAATCATTTTTTTCCAATGCAGCATAGCATTCTTCAATTTGTGTTTTGGCTTCTTCTTCAAACTCTTTCATTATATTGAACACCATCTCTTTCCCGCCATATTCCTGTAATTGACTAACAATATCTGGGTTAAGAACCTGGACATCTTCACCAGAAGTATCTTCGAAACTGGTATCATCGTCAGTACCGAAAAAGATGCTTTCTACCTTACTGATAATTTGATTTGCCCTGATTGGCTTAGCAAGATAGTCATCCAAACCTTTCGCAAGAAACCTGTTCCTGTCTTCTTCCATTGAATAGGCCGTCATAGCCACTACCACCGGTTGCTTTTCAATATCTAATTCCTTAATTCTCAGGTTGGCTTCAATACCATCCATTTCAGGCATCTGGATGTCCATGAATACAATATCATAATCATTCGTCTTTACTTTTTCTACCGCTTCGATTCCATTAGAGGCGATATCAACAGTACAGCCACATTTTTTTAATATTTCAGCAGCTACATCACGGTTAACCAGATTATCATCAACCACTAAAATCCTTGGAGAGATGTTTTCGAATCTTTTAATAATTTCAATAACATCTTTTTCTTCTTTTTCTTTAACATATTTCTTTTCAGACCGCCTGGCTTTAATCGTAAACCAGAAAGTGCTTCCAAATCCAGGGTTTGAGTAAACCCCAATTTCTCCACCCATAATTTCTACCAGTTGTTTTGATATGGATAATCCCAATCCAGTGCCACCGTAAGATTTGGTAGTTGATTCATCCAACTGTGTGAAACTTGTAAATAATTTATCTACATCTTCTTTTTTAATACCTATACCCGAATCACAAACGTCAACACGAATTATCAAATTATCTTCAACAGCTTCTTTAACTTTGGCACTAATGTCAATTGAACCACCCCGGGGGGTGAATTTTAAGGAATTAGCCAGCAAATTTGATATAACCTGGATCAGGCGCGTTTCGTCTACCTCAATTACTTCAGGTAAATTCTTGTCTGTATGAAATTTAAGGTTGATATGGTTAATAGCAGCCCTGGGAGCAAATAAAGCTTTCAACTTTTTTTCCAGTTGCTTAGGAGAGATAGGAGTAGGCCGCAACCGCATTTTACCGGCTTCAATTTTTGATAGATCAAGAATATCGTTAAGGATATTCAATAATGTCTCAGAGGACGCTTTGATAGTCTTTAGATAAGAGTTTTGCTCATTTGCCAGAGCAGTTTGCTCCAATAAATCTATAACACCTATTATTCCATTTAGAGGAGTTCTGATTTCATGACTCATGTTCGCCAGAAACTGGTCTTTAACCATCAGTGACGCTTCAGCCAAATTTTTTGCTATTATTAGTTCCTTGTTTGTTGATTTTAACTTCTCTTGAGTTCTAACCATATCAATAGCAATGGCAATCTGAGATGATGCAAAGTCAAGTAGTCTAAGGTCTCGTTTAGTATAAGAAGACTTATTATCATACGATTGAATTACAATAGCTCCCATTACTTCTGATTGTACCTTTAAGGGTACTCCCATCCATAACTCAGGCAACTTGCCATGTTTTTCAATGTCTTTTTCCTCAAATAGTTTGATAAGGTCTTTTTTAGTGAAAAGTTTTGGCTCTTTATTGGTTATTACGTACTCAGTAAGTCCTTTTCCAAAGGCACGGTGTAATTTTTTTAGTGGATTGTAACTAATGTCCTGGTAGTAAGGAAACGACAGAACTTTACCTTTTTCCCCTTCTTCTTCCAGGGCAATGTACATATTGTCAGCATCAACTATTTGTTTAAGCTCTTTATGAATATTGTAATATAATTCATTTAGATCACTGCTATGAATTGAGTGGTTGGCTATTGCATAGTACAGTTCTTTTGCTTTTTCTGTTTTTATTTGCTCAGTAATATCATGAAGCACAAACCGAAATTCCTGTACGTAAGATTCTTCATTAATGCTACTAACTTTACCTGCCAGGTAAAAGCGTTGTTTTGTTTTAGGATGAACTAATACAAGGTTAATATTGGTTGAGCTGCTTAAGTTTCTTAATGAAACCAGAAAGCTTTCCGTTTTCTTTACCACAGTAGGCTCCAATAATTCTTCCAGAAGCATTCCTGTCCTGATTCCCAGGTTTTGTCTGCCAATCTCATTTACAGCGGTTATTTCCTGGTCAATATTGATTATGAGAACCACTTCTTTTGCTGTATCAACAAGTTCTGCTAACTGGTGTTCAGGGTCAGCAATGGTGGTTAATTCTTTTTTTGAGATAGTATGTTCATCAACTAACAGTGCAATATCCTCAGTTTGTTCAGCTTCAGATGTGAGCTTAAGTAAGCTGAACTTTATTTTTACGGTTTCACCGATCTTCCTTTTAAGTTTAACATCAAAGTCATTGGTAAAACTATCAAGTTTATTAAGGATATCTAGCTGAGATTGAACCAGTTCCTTATAATCATCATCTATTAAAACTGAGATTGCATTTTCACCTAATAATTCCAGTGTTGTATATCTTAGAAATGAGGCCAATTTAGGAGAGATAAACTTAATACGTCCCTTTTTATTAATTATTACAGCCTTGGTATGTCCCATGCTATATTCAAGTGAAGATTTTTTATCCTTATTTTTGGCCTGCATCTGCATTAGTATTGATAAAACAACAGGTAAAATTAACCAATTAACGTACGATTAGCCAAAATGAGAACCTCTAATCATGGCAAGTTATTAATTGTAATTGTGGGTCCAACAGCCGTAGGTAAAACATATGTGTCCGTTGAACTGGCAAACAGATTGTCATGTGCGGTAATCAATGCTGATTCCCGACAACTTTTCAGGGAGATGACTATTGGTACCGCCAAGCCTTTAAAAGAGGAAATGAAGGGTGTTAAACATTATTTCGTGGATGACCGAAGTGTTAAGGAAGAGTTCAGCGCCGGAAGATTTGAAAATGAGGTATTACATGTTTTATCAGAAGAATTTAAATTTAATGATGCGTGCATCATGTCAGGTGGCTCAGGTCTTTACATCGATGCAGCTTGTTATGGGCTGGATAGTTTTCCTAAAGTTGATGCAGGTATCCGGGAAGAACTAAATAATCAGCTGGAAAAAGAAGGAGTGGATGTGTTATACCAGGAGCTGCTCAAAGTGGATAAGGATTACGCAGAGGCTATCGAAAGTAAAAATACTCAGAGAATAATACGAGGTTTGGAGATATACAGAGCCTCTGGACAAACATATTCATCACTTAGGTTGGGATTAAATACCAGTCGGGATTTTAATATTCTTTTTATCGGTCTTGAGCGCCCCCGGGAAGAGCTCTACGACAGAATCAACAAAAGGGTGGATGTGATGATTAAAGAGGGACTGTTTGAAGAGGCTGCAGGGTTAATCCCGTATAGAGATAAAAATGCACTGCAAACAGTGGGTTACAATGAAATCTTCTTATACATGGATGGAAAGATTGACAGGCAAGAGGCTGTGAGACTTCTGAAACGTAATTCAAGAAGATACGCGAAACGACAAATGACGTGGTTTAAACGAAACCAGGAGACTACCTGGTTCCATCCTGATGACATTGAGGGAATGTTCAGTTATATTAAGAGGTTTCTACATGCTTAGAATCTTCATTGCCCTGATCAGGTCAGGATTCAATGGCTTGTTCTTGGTTATAGCATCATAAATTGGGGTAAAGACTACTTTGTCTTTAATAACACCTACCATCTGGTTAGTTTTACCATCAATAAGCCCTTCAACGGCAGCCAGGCCAAGCCTGCTAGCCAGTGTCCTGTCGGCATAGGTTGGAGAACCTCCTCTTTGCATGTGGCCAAGAATAGATACCCGGATATCTTTATTGGTTATTTCTTCCCTGACAGCATTAGCCAGTTCTACCGCATAGCCCGGAGTATCTTTCTCAGCAACCACTACAATAGAAAATGATTTATCTCTGCGCATACCATCTCTTAAGCTATCAATTACATCAGCTGTAGTTGAATGTTTCTCAGGCAAAATAACACTTTCGGCTCCACCACCAATAGCTGCCTGAATGGCAATATAACCTGAGTCACGGCCCATTACTTCAACAAAAAATATCCTGCCATGAGAATCTGCAGTATCCCTTATCTTGTCTATTGCGTCCAGTGCAGTATTGATTGCGGTATCATAACCAATCGTATCATCAGTACCATAGATATCATTATCTATAGTTCCGGGAACACCAATTATAGGAACCCCAAACTCCTCGTGAAAGATATTAGCACCTGTAAAAGTACCATCACCTCCAATGGCTACAAGGCCGGTAATGCCAAAATCTTTTAAGTTGTTATATGCTTTTTCTCGACCTTCTTTGGTTTTAAAATCCATACTTCTCGCAGATCGGAGCATAGTGCCACCACGCTGCAATATCTGGCTCACAGATTGTGAGTCCATTTTAAAAATATCATTTTCTATCAGTCCCTGATATCCTTGCCTTATACCATATACTTCTGCTTCATAATAAATCGCACCTCGCACCACTGCTCTAATACAAGCATTCATTCCCGGGGCATCACCTCCAGATGTTAAAACGGCTATTTTTTTCATATCTCTATTTTCTAAGAATCAGATTATCTTAATCAACTACAACCTTGCCTATATTGAATTATATTATGGCTGCACCTAATTCCAAACAACATATTTTCAGGTTGCAAAATTAATCAAATTCGAATTTTTTAGGCAAAGACAAGCTTATATTTGTCGTGTGAAGAGAGTTCTTATCATTACTTACTATTGGCCTCCAAGTGGGGGGAGCGGAGTGCAACGATGGTTGAAAATGACGAAATATCTGCCAAAGTATGGCTGGTCACCTATAATTTATACACCTGACGACCCTGAGTTTAATATAAGCGATAAGAGTTTATCTGAAAATAAAGATGAAATTAAAGTTATTCGTAATAAAATTTGGGATCCGGCCAATCTCTTCAAGGGCTCTAAAAATCTAAGACCGGTAGGTGAAGTGAGTTCCAATAATATTAGTTGGTGGATAAAATTAGCTATTTGGATACGGGGAAACATTTTTATTCCTGATTCAAAGATTTTCTGGGTTCGTCCATCGCTCAGGTATTTAACGCGCTATCTAAAAAAGAACCCGGTAGATGCCATAATAACTACTGGGCCACCTCATAGCATGCATATGATTGGTTATGGTCTCAAAAAAATCCTGAATGTAAGTTGGATGGCTGATTTTAGAGATCCATGGTCGAATGGGGATATCCTTAACCAAATATTCTCTTCTGGGTTTGCTATGCGCCAGCATAAAAAGATGGAAAGAAGGGTATTACTCAATGCAGATATTGTTGTGACTGTTGGTAACAGGCTGGCAGAAGATTTTAAATTATTGGAGCAAAACGCTAAACTTTCTGTTGTAACAAATGGTTTTGATCACCATGATTTTCCGTCTAAAGAGATAGAAAAGAACAATAAGCAGTTTAACATTACTTATTCAGGTATTTTATACAAAAACAGAAACCCTTCACTACTATGGCAATATTTGAATAACAGATGCATGAATGATCAGATATTTTCTCAACAGTTGAAAATTAATATTGTTGGTCATCTGGATGAGGCTGTGAAAGAAGAATTGATGGCTTATAAAGGCTTAAATGAGAACTTAAATTTAATAGGTTACCTTTCGCACGAAGATGCCATTGAATTGAATAGAAATGCTTCTTTGTTAATTTTACCAGTCGACAACACGAAGAATTCAAAAATACTTACGCCAGGCAAATTGTTTGAATATCTTGCTACCAATAGACCAATTATTGGATTTGGCGATAAAGACAGTGATGCTAATGACATTTTATTGGAAACCGGGCATAGGGGAATCATCGATTATAATGATGAACAGTCTATAGCAAGTGAAATTGATTTACACTACAATAATTGGAAAGATAAGGAAACAGCCACTTATGAAAATATTGAAAATTTCCGAAGGGAAAATTTAAGTGGTAAAATAGCAGAGATTCTTGACGAGATAACTAATGGTTAAAATGGAAGTGCCATTCGTTGATATAGGAAACCAGTACAAACAGGTCAAAGGGGATATTCAGCAAGCAATTGAATCGGTTTTTGAAGAATACATGTTCATTGGAGGACATTTTGTAAGTGATTTTGAAGAAAAATTTGCTGAAAGTACGGGGGTTAAACATGTTGTTGGCTGTGCCAATGGGACAGATGCCATTGAAATTGCGCTGGAGACATTGGGTATCACTGAGGGTGATGAGGTTTTGGTGCCAGCATATTCATTTGTTTCAACAGCAACTGCCGTTAAAAGAGTAGGGGCGGAACCAGTTTTTGTTGATGTGCATGAGGATTATTACACCATTAATCACGAACTGATTAAAAATGCAATTACAAAAAACACCAGGGCAATAATAGCTGTGCATTTTTACGGATTGCCAGCCCCTATGCATGAATTAATGGATATAGCCAGAGAACATAATTTGTTTGTGGTAGAAGATTGTGCGCAGGGACATGGCGCTCAGATAGATAAGCAACAGGTTGGATCTTTTGGAGATATGGCTACATATAGCTTTTACCCTTCTAAGAATTTTGGTGCTTATGGGGATGCTGGCGCCATTTTAACCAACGATGATGAACTCGCAGAAAAGGCGAGGATAATTTCCAATATGGGCCAATTGGAAAAGCACAAACATTTGCAGGTAGGCAGGAACAGCAGGTTGGACACATTACAGGCTGCTATTTTGCAAGCGAAGCTTCCTAAGGTTGAGGAATGGACAGCCAGAAGAAGATGGGTGGCTCGTCAATACAACATAAAACTCCCTGAGTTTGGTTATAAGCTCCAACGAATTCCCGATAACTATAAACATGTTTATCATTTGTATGTTATTCAAACTGAAAACAGGGATAGATTAAAAGAATTCCTGGAGGATAATGGAGTACAAACCCAGATTCATTACCCAAAGCCATTAAATCAGTTTAATTTCTTTAAGAACAAGGGGAAAATGACTGTTGCTAATGAGATGTCAGAGAAAATACTATCATTACCAATGTATCC
>JBDLIU010000025.1:0-28849 GCA_039714715.1 Bacteroidota bacterium | reverse complement strand
ATCAAGCATAAAAATGAAATATTCTGTCTGGCTTTTGTTTGTTGCACTTTTCATCTCCTCTTGCGATAAGTCTAAGGTATATGAAAATGTGAGTGAACTTACCAATGGTTATTGGTTGGCTGATTCAACGAAAACCTTTGAATTTCAAATTGAAAACCCAGACCTTTCTTATAACCTTTATTTCAATTTACGGAACGGGTTGGAATACCCTCACAGTAATATATATGTGAATTACCTGGTCCTTGATTCTGCCAATAATGTAATGGACGAAGAACTGAGAAACTTTCAGTTGTTTCATCAAAAATCAGGTTATCCTTTGGGTAATGGCTCCGGCAATATCTTCGAGCACCAATTCGATCTTCTTACTGACTATTCCTTCCCTTATCAGGGTAGATATAATATCCGCTTTGAGCAATACATGAGATACGACTCTCTCCCTGAAGTATATTCTATTGGAGTAAGGGTTGAAAAAAACACTAATTATTAATTTGATTCAAGATAGTCAGGCACCCGAAACGTCTATTAAGAATTTGTTCCCTTAACCTGGTTCACATACACCCTTACTTCTTCGTTAAAAGCATCTTCATTCAACCAGAAATTACGGCTGTAGACACTCTTGTATCTCCAATGTTTCTCCAGTAAGGTAAGAGGAGTATAAACATGGGCATCTTTTACTGATGGGCTCTGGTAATAACTGTCATCATCTGTTGAGATTAACCCGAGGTATTCATTATCCTGGGCTATTGTAATATCCGCGAATGGCAGTTCTTCCCTGGCATCACAATGTTCTTCTTCAACCAGGTATTTTTCAATCCTGTTTTTTAAATACCACTCTGTACTGTTAGTATCCAATGCAACAGGTTTGAGTTGATAAATGCTATCCGACACCATTTTTGCATATTCCATATAGGATTTTAATAGTTTCGGCCCTTCATTTCTCGTTCCACTAACTTTTAGCTGCTGAGGCCAAACACTCGTTACAAGAAAAATCTTTTCCCTGGCCCTGGTTACAGCCACATTAAGCCTGTTTTCTCCATTAGCAATATTCAGGCTTCCAAACTGCATCATTAGTTTTCCATTCTTATCAGGAGCATAGGCAGTTGAGAATATTATGAAATCCTTCTCGTCACCCTGAATGTTTTCAATATTCTTAACAATTAATGAAGATGGAAGACTTATGCCGGCCTCTATAATATTTAAATCTATTAGATCGAGTATTAGATCTTGTTGTTTTGCATTGAAAGTAACTATTCCTATGCTTTTTTCAGGATAATCCTTTATCAAACCCACAATAAGCTTTACTACTTCTTCTGCTTCCACCCTGTTTGCCTGTTTGTCCCAAATGCCATCTGTCTTAATATACTCGATTGCCACTTCATTATTATTCACCAGGTCCTTATCAGGTAACATTCGTAAATGATTACCATAAAAATGCTGGTTACTGAATTCGATCAACTCAGGTTTCCTGCTCCTGTAATGGCCACGAAGCTGTACCTCCATTAAATATTGAGATGAAAGCTCAAGCAAAGAATCTACATCAAGGGCAATGTCGTCTAATTCTTCTTCTATCCTTACCTGGTAAAGGTCATTGGGCCTTAATTGCTTATTATCACCTGAAACAACCAACTGTTTGCCCCGGTACATAGCAGGAATTCCTTTTTCTGTAAAGCATTGCGAAGCTTCATCAAAAATTACAAGATCGAATAACTCCTCCATTGGGAATACGGCCGACACAGTTTCCGGTGAAGCCATCCAGCATGGTAAGAGATGGAACAATTCTTCAGCATGATGGGTTATTAACTTTCTTAATGGCCATATTCTTCTTTGCTTGGTAACCTGGTGCCCCAGCTCCCTGTAGGTAACCATATTTTTCAGCCTGTTATACTCTACATCAGCAAAGGTTTGTTCTTTAGCCCTGAACATTAAAATCTTATGACTGATATCCAGTTTCTCGGTCACATTATCCCTGAGTTCCTGCTCCAATTGTTTAAACTTTAGGGATGAAACAGACCTGAGCACAGGATACTTGGTCTCAATATGCTCAATCCATTGTAATCGTAAGCTGTTATCAATAATCTCAAGAATATCATCTGGTTTTCTAACATCCAGTTCATCCATCACCCGGTTCACTACATCCAGTTCATATGGCTCCATATCTACAGAAAGCTTGTCAAAATCACAGAGAGAATCAAAATCTCTTTCCAGGGTTTTACTAAATTGAGCAAACCAATCATCATCAGTGGTGAGCTTTCTCAATTGCGATTTTGTAAAGTATAATTCCCAGCGATTCCAATGCTCCGGAATCTTATTGATACTCGTAAACAAGTCATCAATTTTATTAATCAGGTCGTCAAGGCTCAACTGTTGAACCGGAAAATATTCATTGAAATTCCTTAATGAACTGAATAAGATTTTTGCATTAAGGCCCTGTTTAATTGATTGGATCCATTTTATAATAGGTTCTCTCTCCAGTGGGCCATCATAACGCTCAACCCAATTCTTTTCATTCAGCAACGTTATATTATGCCCCAGGTTAAGACGATTATCAATTCTTTGTATGAGCCTGGAAAGGTTTTTTCTATTTACAGGCAGACCATTGGCTTGCATCACTGCCTTAACACGATCACGGTCTTTAGTAAATATCCAGGCTACAAACTTTATTATATTTTTTCTTGCAAGAATGGCCGTTTGGAGTGATTTCTGAAAATGACCCAGCTCAGTAGGCCCCAGGGTTGTTTCTATCCCTTCATTACTAAACGAATCTTTGATTAATTCTTCATGATCCAGCAACCACCGCAGATCTTCTTCAGTGGTTTTTACTTTCATTAACTGGGCAAAGTAGGAATATACATCCTGAGCTCTTAATATTCTAAACAACCGCTTTATGACCTCCAGCTTATCCAAAATATTTATACAATCTTCAAGGGCAATCTCACTGCCCGTAATCTCTTTGGTTGCTTTTGCCACCTCAGCGTGCATTTCATTGATCTCTGCCAGATGTTCCTGCATCCTACGTAAAGAAGCAATAGTATTCTCTGCAAAAGATTTGCGATCTAATAGTACATATTCATCGTGTCTTAACTTTTCAGCATAAGAAGCATAATGCTTCATTCGACTATAAGTCTCATTAATGTTTTTGAAATTGAAGAACTTATATTCCTGTTTTATATCTCTCGTTTTATTCTTGATGTTTGATGTTAGGTAAAGTTCTTTTGCTGAAATACCACATTCATTTTCATCAAACAGAGCAGTTTTAAACTCTTCAAATTCTTCTGTAAGCTGATCAATCTTCCTGGAATGCTGGAGGAATTTCCTCTCTAATTGCAAGGCATCAAGACTGTTAATGTTCGATCTGTATAAGTCTATTGACTTAATCTGTTTATCTATTTTTTGATACAGTTCCTTGCGATCATTCTTAAAGTCATGCACAAGCCCAATAAAATCGCTCATCTCCAGCTCCTCAAATCGCTCATATACTACGTCAAGGGCTGCTTTCTTTTGACAAACCAGTAATACCTTTTTTCCACGGGCAATATAATCTGAAATGAGATTACAGATCACCTGGGATTTGCCAGTACCCGGAGGCCCCTGAATAACCAATGAATTGCCTTTCTTAACTGCCTTAATGGCATTTTCCTGATAGGCATCCACTTTCAAGGGTGTATATGTTTCTTCTTCCTTAACCCGACTTAAAAAACCATATCGATCTCCTGGAATTTCTTCAGGTATCTTAGTTTCGAAGAATGTTTGTAAATCACTGAATGAATCATTTTCAATAATGTATTCATAGTCAGGCACGAGGTACGAACCGCTTTGAGGGAATATCCCTAACACTGCTTCCGGGAAAAGCTTCAGCACGCCCTCTTTTTGCTCATTCTCAAATTCTGCCTTGGTGTAATCTTTGAAAGGAACTAATTGATCAATAAAATTGTCCTGGTTAAAATTCAACTCTACCGGGCTTTCCTTAAAAAGCTGATAGAGTGATGTACGAAACACCATACTGTCAGTATCAAAATCTTCGAAAACACGTTCCAGTAATTCTTCCGAAATCTTAACCTGGTTGAAATAACCATAGGCAAGCAAAAATGTCTTATTCAGGGTGATATTCACATCTTCCCGCTGGTGCAACACCCAATGAGCCCCTTCTAATACTATTTCGACAGGAAAATATAAAAGCGGACATCGCACATGAGTTCCGTCTGTAAACTTGCCCCTTATAAAAGGCCATCCTACATAGAGGTCTTTGGAACCGTGTTCCTCAAACAGCAGTTTCTCGTACCGGCTTAGTTTTCTTATACGCCTGCTTAGAATATTAGCACCTTCATCGCGAGCGTCAGCCACTTGGCTGATTTTTATTTTCTGCTTACCGGCAATCAGGTTCTGTATTATTGAAAACGATGGCTTATTCTGACAAAAATCAAAATCATGAACATCGATAAACTGTTCCTTAATGATCTTCCTTAACAGCAATGACCGGTTTGTGGCCGAAATATTTGTTAACCTGTTAAGGTATGTCTTCAGAATTTGCTGCATCAATTATTAGTTATCAGACTCCCAACTAATATAAGAATTGATCTTCAAGATATCATCTTCTTTTATCGCATAAACTTTAATTAAATCATCTGCCGATTCAAAATTTCCATGTTGAGCCCTGTAAGAGGTAATCAACCTTGCCTGTTGCCATGAGATATATGGGTGATTAGCTAACTCCTTTTCATCAAATTGGTTAATCAGTAAAGCATTGGGTTTGAAATCTTCACCAACAAAAGTCTTTTCTATTAGTTTCTCAACCACAGTTGAATCAAGATTATAGACTTCGAATAGCTGGTTCATGTCTATAAATCCACCCAGTTTGTTTCTAAAGCCAATTATTCGTTTCGACAAAACACTCCCAATACCCTTTATTGTTTGTAACATGCTTGTATCTGCAAGATTAATATCAAATCTGGGTAACTCTTCAATTTCGCGCCTGACAGGATTTATGTTTACCACCTGATCATGCTTTTCCTCAACCCTGGTTGCTACCTTTTTCTTATGCTTCTCCGGTAGATCTATATAGGCATACAATCTATCAAGCAGCGCTGAATCTATACTATAAATTTTGTACAGATCATTTTTAATCCTGAATACGCCCCCCTTCTCCCTATAATTATTAATCCTTTTAGCTATTGAGCTATTAAATCCTAAAGCAATAAGTTCATCTACACTGGCATTATTAGGGTTAAAAATGTGAGGTGGCAGAACCTGAAAAGTATCGACTTCCTTTTTACTGTAATTATCCTCCAGATAGGTTACAAGACTATCCAGCTCTTTATTATCTCTTTCAAAATGAGAATCATCAGAGTTGGTAAAGCCTCTAATCATTCTGGGAAGCAATAAAGTAATACTTAACAGCAGGATCAGTACTAATAATCCTGAAACTTCCTTTGAAGATGTGCCAAATAGTGACTTAAAAAATCTTTTCACAATCAAATCAATTCGTTATAAACATACATAAAATCAATCGTTTTAGTGCTGATAGCCCTTACATTTGCAAACTAATGAGGAACACAGCTGTTTTTTTTCTTATTTTTTCCTACCTGAGTACCGTAGGACAGGTGAGTTATGATCTGGACTCTCCTGTTGCAAGCACAAAAACACCTGAATTATATACAGAAAATGGCAGAATGGGGATACAAAAAAATACAGGTAAACCCGTAACTCCTGCTGTGTATGATACACTTTACAGAATAAATGACAACCAATTTGCCGGTAAACGATTTAGCAGTTCAAAGCAGCAATCACTCTGGGGAATTGTAAATAATGACGGAAAATCTTCAATCCCTTTTCAATACATAGAACTTGAAATAAGCAACACATTGGCACTGGTAGGGTTGCAAAAACAAAACCTTATCTATTATGGTGCCTACAACTTAGATGGCAATGAAATTATTCCGGTTAACTATGAATCCATCTCGCCTTTGAATGATCAACTGATTTACTGTACTCAGCATAGTATTGCTTCAATTTTTAGTATCTCCGGGAATCCAATGGTAACACTTGAAGCCGACAGTCTTGAAATGATGGGGAATGGTCATATCAAATTCTTTGACAAAGGCAAGGCAGGCATTTATTACCTGAAAAATCATTACCTGGAAGAAGCGAAGTACAGTGATATAAAACTGGAAAATAATGAGATCTGGGTGCAAAAATTTCCGGAATGGACCATTACCAGAGGGTATGACTCACTCTTTTTGTATTATGATTGTATAAGGGGTTGGGAAAACAATTTCATAGTAGGCAATCGCAGTAAATATTGGTTAATAGATAGCAATAACAAGGGGCTTTCTAAAGTCTATGATTCTATTAGAATGACTAATCCTCAGTTTTCGATTGTGAAGAAGCAAGGCAGATGGGGAGCAATTAATGCATATGGCGAAGAAATCATCTCAACAAGGTACGATCAAATAATAAGTGATGATGAGGTAATCTATGCAAAATCTCATAATAAATGGGTGTTATACGATTACTATGGTTATTTAAAAACCAAGTTGAAATACGACTCCGTCAAGACAATGACAGAAGGAAGGATTGCCATAAACAGGAAAAATAAATGGGGCTTTGCCAACCGCTTTGGAATAGAAGTGATTGCTCCTATTTTCGATAAGGTTGGGCAATTCAGAAATGGCAAAGCAATTGTTACACTTTATGGTGAAGATGGTATAATCGATGTTAGGGGCAAATGGATAGCAATACCTTGCCCTATACATATCATTGATGTCAACCATGAAATTCTACTTGGTAAAGTTAATAACCAATACCAGGTTAGAAAGTTCGATGGAGAACTGATCTATTTTACCGGGAATAAGCTTCAGTTATATGAAAATGGTTTTACCGAGATTGATTCTGCCGGGATTGAGGTAAGAAAAATATCGAAAGAGGGTACTTTTCAGTATGAAACAGTAGAGGATGAAAACACACTTACGGGTGGTGCCGGCTTGCTCATCTTTAAAGAAAACAATAAATATGGTTTCAAAGACCAGCTGCAAAGAATCATTATTGCTAACCAGTATGAAGCAGTCAAGCCTTTTCATGAGAGGTTGGCCGCTGTACGTCTCAATAATAAATGGGGTTTTATAAACCTTGATGAACGGATTATTGTACAACCCAATTATGACTCGGTAGGTAATTTTTCAAATGGTTACTGCATAACCAAGAAGGGTGGCCAACTTGGTGTTATTGATAAAAAAGGTAAAGAAATTATACCCAATCGATACCAGGAAATAATACTTGATTACGGAACTGCATTTCGGGTAAGAAATGATGGCAATTGGGGTGTGCTCAATCTTAATGGTGCCGTAATTATCCATCCTAAATATTCTGAATTAACCCCGGTTGGACAACAATTCTATATTATTAAACGAAGAGGCAAATATGGTACTATGGATATGAAGGGCGTTAATAAAATCCCATTGATGTACGACTACATCGAGTATAATGAGCGCACGAAAACATATATCAGTATGCTTTCCTATCATAAGGAATGGACTTTTTTGCGAAAGGTGAATTCGGTTAATTAGTTTTTTCTATGTCTCCTGCACTAATCTTAGTGTAATACCAATTTAACCCTAAGATAACGCAAATATTTCATTCTAATTTTCCAATCTTTTCGTTGAAAATACTCGCCATAGTTGCCACCATTCCTGCGTTTTTCGCCTTAATCTTGATCCGCCAGCTGGCGGACAAAATGATTATACGTCATTTTAGAGATAAATTGGTATAACAACATAACAATTGGAGTTTCAGTAAATTGCAGGAATGATGCCGGAGGCCTACCCGAAAAGTCAGGCGGGCATCAAATATTTATAGTATTTTAAAATTTGAAGCAAAGCGACTCCAAAGGAGTCGAATAGAAATACGATACGGTTGGCATCGTGACGTATATAATCTTTTCTATAAATATTAAATCCCTTCAGGATTCTTCTTTTCGTATACACCGGTAGTAGCATGTCCATAGAACTCCTTCGGAGGCCCTATGACCAGATTGTTCTTAGGCATAAAAAATGGACCTCCCGGAGGAAGGCCCATTTCAGGTTATAGTTTAGGTATTTGTTCTATCCTTTATCTCCACCTTTAGATTTACCTTTTCCGGCAGATCCGGCAATAGAGCCTCTCATTGAAGTATCTGATTCGATATTCTTCATCTTGTAGTAATCCATGATACCCAGATTACCTTCCCTGAAGGCTTGAGCCATTGCTTTTGGCACTTCTGCTTCTGCCAGGATAACCTGCGCACGCGCTTCCTGTGCTTTAGCCTTCATCTCCTGCTCAACGGCAACCGCCATAGCTCTTCTTTCCTCTGCCTTGGCTTCTGCTACTTTAAGATCGGCTTGTGCCTGGTCTGTTTGTAGTTGTGCACCAATATTAGTTCCAACGTCTACGTCAGCAATATCGATCGATAAAATAGTAAAGGCTGTTCCGGCATCAAGACCTCTGGATAATACTACCTTGGAAATCTTGTCAGGGTTCTCCAGTACTTCTTTATGAGTATTGGCAGAACCAATCGAGGTTACAATTCCCTCTCCTACTCTTGCAATAATGGTATCTTCTCCTGCACCACCCACTAATTGGTTAATATTGGCTCGTACTGTTACTCGCGCAATAGCCATTAGCTGAATACCATCAGCAGCTACTGCAGCCACCTTTGGCGTGGTAATTACCTTAGGATTCACTGAAAACTGAACTGCTTCAAATACATCCCGACCAGCCAGGTCTATTGCAGCTGCCTGTTTAAATTCAAGATCAATATTAGCTTTATCTGCAGAAATTAGCGCTGTAACAACATTAGGCACATTACCTCCAGCCAGGTAGTGGGTTTCCAGATCGGTAGTGGTAACCTTTAGTCCTGCCTTGGTAACTGTAATAAGTTGTTTTACAATTAGCCCAGGAGGCACCTTACGAATTCGCATAAATACGAGTTCGAACAAACCTACTTTTACATTCGAGAAAATGGCCGTAATCCATAAGCTTACTGGCACGAAGTAAAAGAATATTATTAGTAAAATTAGACCTCCAAAAATGAGGGCAATCAACGGTAATCCTTGTGTCATATCCACAATTATTCTTAGTTTATAGGTTCAACAAAAATTTTTCTATTATCAACTTTAATTACTTTAATCCTGGTATTAGAATCAACTAACTCACCTAAGGATCTCACTTCATATTCTCTATCCTTAAATTCTCCCTTCCCGATTGGCCTTAGAGCAGAACGGGTAATTCCTTCATCTCCAATCTCTAAGTCAATAGGTATATCCTCATTGACCCTACTATCAATAGTCTGTTTAAGTGCAAACTTATTCCAGGCACCTGATCGAAAAGCATAGATCAAAACCCCCAATGAAAAAACTCCGGTAACACCTGTCACTGTCCAACCTGCTGTTGTTCCAAAGTTATTGAACACTAAAACAAGGCCAAATCCTACACAAATCACCCCAATAATCCCTACGACTGTTGTGCCGGGGATAAAGATTAACTCTATAACCACAAGGGCTAAGCCAATTAGTATTAATGATATAATTGCAATCCAGATAATCATAATTTTATAAGGATAACAAATCTACAAAAAACAGTACGATTAATACTGTAATTTTAGTTTGTAGTTAATGAATTATGAATAGTTTTTAACTTACTATCAAATATGATATGTTCATTAGCAGGACCCAGCAAATTGATACATTTGTCATTTACTTTAAAAAATCTATCGACTTTATATGGTGATGTTGATTCAAAGCATTTAATATCATTGAGCGCGCCATCCATATTTAATGATATAACAAATGCATTAGTGCCATTTTTTACTATCATTTTGCGACCTGCCTTATTTACAATCGTTGAATAATTACCTGATATCAACAAATTGTTTTGTGTGTTAACCATTTGAAGATAGTCTCCGGTTATATTATATCTGTAATTCCAAATTGATTCTCCAAGACCATTGACTGCTATTATCGATAATCCTGACTGCACTGCCGGGTCCATTATTGCATTATCCCCAAAATAAGATGTAATAAACACATTGGATGATTCAATATAAACCAGCTCGCGAGGTACTTGTTCAGTTTGAAGCTGCTTTGAAAACTTTATTTCGCCCTTTTCAGTCATATGAATTATAGTATTCGCTGCCTTACTACCATCTAAGGCCACTGATCTGATTAAGAATGCAATACCCTCGGCTGTCAACTTTGCATCGCCAAGGTAGTGGTTTGTTCTTGTACCCAGGTCATCAATCATTACATCAAGGTTCTTAATCCAGACAGGTCTTCTTGCCGGTGACAGTTTAACAATGGCAATCTCATGATTTTTAAGCTTGGTATCTGTAATCTGAGTACCTGCAATGTAAATACTCTCATCAGCTGACGGTAATATAAATTGCGTTTTGATCCGCCCAAGCGGCAAGGAATTAACAGGGTTTTTAACTATATGTAATGGTATAGTCGCTTTCTTGTTCTTAATTACATTCCCGATAGAGTCATTTTCAGAAATAGAGTTTATCCCTTCCCTGATAGCTGCTACCTGGTTAAGAAACACCTTTTGGTTGCTTCTCTTATAACCTGCCATATATTGTTTCATGGCATTAGCATCGCCAAAGTTTTTATCAACAAATGCCTGGTGACGTTTCAATTGTTCAATACTAAACCTCGACTCAAATTCAGCAATTATACTATCCCCTTCTTTCGACTCATACAACACGTCATTATAGTAGGCAAGCTTACGTTCTATAGCAATCGTTGCAGTATCAAAATAAGTCCTGCGGTTTTGATCTATAACAAATTGTTGCTGAAACTCCTGATAGGTAATTAATGGAACAATAGCATTCTTATAATCGAATTTCATTAAATTAAAGACCAGTTCTTTATCCGCATAAACCACTTTAAAAGACTCCGGATCTTGCGTTTTCTCCACTTCATTTACTGCTGCTTTTAATTTCGCTTCATTAGCTTCAAGGTCATCCCTTAAAGCGTATATTTCTTTTTCAACAAAAAGATTAACTGAATCTACCCAGGCTGCATAGTCCCATAACGCTATTTTTTCCTGAAGAAAATTTATCTGTGTAACCAAACCATCCAATCGGTAAATCTTAATAGGTTTTTCAGTATATGATTGCTTAACTGCGTTTACCTCAATTCCACTTCGTTTACCCAGGTATATATCAAAACAAACCTTAGTAGAATCATAGTTTGACTTCAATTCTAATAATTTTACAGCCAGATTTTTATCATACAACAAATACAGTTCTTTTAAGCTTTTGTATGTTCCTACAATCTCAGCAAAATTTTTAACAGCTTCATCATATTTTTCTACACTACTTGTAAAACTCTTGTAAAGTGGTGGAAGTTTTTCAATAAATTCATTTACCACAATGGATTCAGAGTCTATATATTCAACCAGTTGAGTAAAGCCAGGAGCTACTCCGGGATCAAACAAACTCGTATAATACGCTTCATTTCTTTTGATTTCCCTATCAGTAATAAGAACTTTTGATTTGGTAAGGTAATTCCTGGCCTGACCAGCTAAGGCAAGTGCCTTTTCCTGTTCTCTTAAGACGTCTACTTCTTTATATCTATTAACATAGATTATTGCCATTCTCAAATTGGCATTGGGGTGGTCTAGCTCTTTTTCAAGATAAGCATTCAGTAGCTCAAACGCATTTTCATCATCTGCTGCTACAATTCGGGGAAATACATCCCTATACTTCTGTCCTAGTGCAGAAACAGACACAAAAAGAGGTATTATTAACAAAAGTATTTTTATTCTCATGATGTAGACAATACTTTAAGTTCGACTCTCCTGTTTTTTGCCCTGCCTTCTTCAGTATCGTTAGAGATTATCGGCTCGGCCTCTCCATATCCTTTTGCTACAAACCGATCCAGTGAGATCTGGTTGTCTATCAGGTAATCAACCACGCTCTGAGCTCTTTTTTCAGATAATGACTGATTATACCGGGCAGAACCAACATCATCCGTATGCGCAGCTATCTCAACTTTAAGCTTAGGATTTTCATTCATCAGTTTTATAACCCTTTTTAGCTCCACAAAAGATATTTCCGATAGCTGAAATGAATTCGATTCAAATAGGATCTCTTTCAATTCCAGTTTAGCATTGGTTTCAAGCTTCAACAGCTTCATTGCCACATCAGCCGAAGCAACTTCCTGATCACTTTCCACCTTAGTTAAATCGAGTGTTGTAGAATTAAATGCATACCCCTGATCACTTGTAGCTTCGATTTCATATCTGTCACCAGCACGGAGTGTTACATATTCATTGCCACTAACCTCGATAACCTCTCCTCTGGATTTATTACGTATTAAAATTCTGGATTTAACCTTCGAATTGTTTTTGAGGTCTGCCACATTAATAAACACCTTCACTTTCTCCGGCTTCAACTCAATGTCCTGTTCGTAATTCCTGTACATCACCAATCCCGTAAGATCAAAAGGGAATGATGCTCCCTTAAAGTGGTCCTTGCTTATAAATACTTCAAACTTTTTGCCGAGAGGTAAATCAAGCTCAACCCTGCCATCACTCGGGTTGGTTTTTACTTCAGAAAGTATTGAAGAACTACCCTGTTCTTTAACTAATACTTTTGCTTCCAGCGATTCGAATAGCTCAATATCGCTCACGTTAACAGTAAGTTTTGCACTAGGAAACAATGAAATATTTGATTCGATCTCCTGGTACTTGTCTTCTTTACGTAAATCGTATGATTTTGTAAAGCTCGAATATCCCGAAGTCTTAAATTCAACATTGTAACTTCTCCCTGCTGACAACACTAATGCGTACTTACCATCTGCTGCATTACTTCTTAGCGTCATTACTTCATCTGTAGTTAAGGCATTCGTAACTATAATAGTAGCCGCAATTCCCTCCTGGGTATCTTCGTCAATTACCTGGCCAAATACCACATTATTTACAAACTGGCGTAAGTCTACAGGGATCTCAACAGAATAGATATCAGCCCCGGCATAAACAAAATACATGAGATCTCCGGAGGCAGATATACATGAAAACTGGTCACTTTCCGGGGTATTAACATAATCAAGAGATCTTGGCAATGACCAGTTCCCTAAAATATTTTGTTGTGTCTGGTATAGATCATAATCCAGTTTAAATTCTGATCTTATGCCAGAAAAAATCAGAGTTTTATTATCCGCCATGATACGGGGTGCTCTGGAAGAATAGAGGTTAACGGGTAAAGGTAGCATTTTGGGCACTCCCCATGTACCATCAGCATTCCGCTTTGACTCGTAGATAGCATAGGCCAGTGTCAGAGACTTACGGATTGTTCTGTTATCAATATCGTCTACATTTCTTTCTTTAACATAATATAAAGTTTTCCCATCAGCAGAAAATGATGGAAAACCTTCGTAACCTGATGTGTTGATTGGGGCTCCTACATTGATTGGTTCTCCCCATCCATCAGCTCCACGTATTGAATAATAAATGTCTTCACGGCCCAAACCGCCATCAAATGAGGCAAAAAAGATCATGAAATTACCGTCAAAGCTAAGCGTTGGCCCACCAATAAGATCATTGGCGTTACCATAATTATTGATGGACTCTAGATCAACGGGCTCAGTCCAGCTGCCATCAGGATTTAACTTTGATTCATACAGCTTATATCCTCCACCGGTGGCCCGGTTAGACTGAAAGATCATTGTTTTTCCATCTGCGCTAATTGTTGGAGCATATTCAATAAAGTCATCAGTATTTAACCCTACAGCTGGCACCTGGTGCATTAAGCTATCCTGTGCCCAAAGTAAGCCGGGTAGATTAAGTATTGCCGATAAAAAAAAGACTACTTTGAAAAATCTCATTTCCCTATCATAATAAATGCTCCCCAATAATATGGCTCTTCATGTTCATGTAGCATGGCAATCTGAGCCTTCTGCATTGCATTATAAATATCTTCTCCGCCAATCCAGTTAGTGTAAAAATAACGCATTAATTGCATAGTTGCCTCATCGTTTACTTTCCATAAGCTCATTACCAGCTTTTGTGCGCCAGCAACCTGCAGTGCCCGCTGAAGGCCGTAAACTCCTTCTCCATTCTTAACATCGCCCAGGGCTGTCTCACAAGCAGACAAAACCACAAGCTCTGTGTTGTCAAGATAAAGGTTCATTGCTTCATAGGCAGTTAAGATACCATCGTTATCTGTATCCTTAATAAGGTTTGAAGCTCCTGCAAATAATAGCCCCGAACGGAATAACGGGTTCTTCTCAAACTCATTATGGCCTGTTCTTTCTTCAATTTCTGATATCCCCAAATCTGCCATAAAAAAACCGTGTGTAGCCAGGTGGATCACATTCGAAGCTTCCTCCATTTTCACTTTCTTTTCTGTCGCTTCGCCCTCAAGATAAGAATGTACCTGCCAACTGTTGACAGTCAATAAACTATCAATAAAACTAATTTCCTTTTTGGTACCAGGCAGCGGACTTATTCTGTTCATATTGAGTTGTGATCTCTGGATTTCGTTTAAGGTAGCCGGAACATTCACAGGGCCGTTAAGATCATAATTTGGATTACCCAGACAAAGTATGCTAGGTGATTCAGCAACTCCTTTCTCCTTATGGTTAATCAGATCTCGGGTACTACTTAAATACTTGACGAAATAATCTTCAATAAGGTATTGATCCGTTTTAACATTGAAAATGGTATTGATATTAACTTTATTATAAACACCATCAGGAGAAAAATAAATAGTCTTGACATCATCAATAAGATCATCAATCTCTTTCCAATAAACTCTGAAGGAGCGCTTATCATGAACATGATATTTTACTGTGTTTTTATAAAACTTGTAATACTTCTCCTCCATCTGGGCTCCTAATGGCAAAGTAACAATCTCTGGATATTGACTATCTCTATGTAAAGCCATAGCAGCATAGGTGACGGAATCTTGAGCACCATTTCTTTCAATTCTTATTATTTCAATAGCCGCTTCTTCTTGACTTAATGCTGTGGTTACCTGTTGCCAAGTTGGTCTTACTTTATCAAATTCACTTGCAAAAAGTTCTGATGAGCTGGAAAGTGCCTTTTCCAACGTGTTAACCTCTTCCTCCAACTGTTTTATATTAATACCCTGTGCAGCTATTTCTTCCTTGTTAAAACTATAATATTTAACAAGTTGCTTTTTCATGTTAGTCCAACTGTTAAAATCTTCTATCAACTTCTGATTACCGCTTGTCAGGATTCTATTCCTTGTTTTATTTACTGCATTCAGGAGTAAAGCTTTGGTGGCCAGCTGAACATCATAAAGCCTGTTAATAGCTTCGGATGACTGATTATTATTGATATAATACTCTAAACAGAATTCTTTGTATCTATTGATCACCGGGGCCGCCTTAGCATAAAAAGCATTCTTTTCCATCTCGCTTAAGGAGGGGAAGTACTTGTCGATCTGATCGAGATATTGATCTATTACCTGGTTATAAATTTCCCATGCTTTATCATATTGCTCTGTTACCTGCATCAAAACCGCCTTACTGTATAATGCACTTGTATAAGAAGGGTGACTTTTATCAAACAATTTTTTCCTGATATCAAGTGTTTCATTTATCAGACTCTCTGCGATTTCGTATTTTCCCTGTTCCTGGGCAAGCACTGCTAAATTTTGCAATGTGCTGGCATAGCTGGGTTGAATTTTACCTATCGACTTTTCCTGCAAGACCAACACCTGTTCAAAGATTTCATAAGCCTCATCCTTACGATCGGTCTTTTGTAAAAGGGAAGCATAATTATGCATTGACACAGCATAATTGGGATTATTTTCACCATAAATCTTTTTATTGGCCTCAAGAGTAGTTGCCAGAATTGCGAGTGCTTTATCCTTATCGCCTTTCAACTCATATAATGTGGCCAGGTTTTCGAGTGATAACACATAATCAGGACTTTCCTTTCCATAGGCTGCTTCATAGATAGATATTGCCTCCTGGAATTTTTCTTCTGCCTTGCTATAATTACCCATTTGCTGATAGAGAATGCCTATATTGTTGTCAACACTTGCATAATTCGGGTGTTTCGTTCCCTGTTCAGATGCGATAATCTTGCTAACCTCCAAAAACCTTGGCTCGGCAATTTGGTAATGACCCAAATCTTTATCAAGTGTAGCTAACCTTAATAGAATATCTGCATATTGCGATGATTGCCCTCCGTACAGTGTTTTCGCAAGATTTAATGCTTCATTATAATTTTTCTCAGCTGACTGGTAATCACCTTTTGATTGGGATAGTCCTCCGAGATTTCTCAGGATTCCAAGATATATTTCAGGATTATCTGTTCCAACAGATGATTTAAGTTCATTCAACAGTTGCTGGGCCTCTTCTATATTACCCATAGCTTGTAGAAGGGTAATATGATTAAATGATAGTGACTGGTATAAAACAATATCACTTTCAGGCGTAAGAGAAGATTTTGCTTCATTATACAGTTGTCCTGAAATTGAATAATCACCTCTTACCTGGTAAAATGAAGCCGTTTTATTGAGTATCCTTGCCTTTTCAATTGCCGGCCATGCACTCCTGTCGGCACTCTTAATAATTGCATATTGTTGTTCAGCATTCTCATAATCTGCCTGCTTTTGTAATACTGTACCTAACTCGGCCACTAGTAAAAAATATACAATCCTTTCAGTATCCTGTAAGCTGATCAGGTGTGACGCCAGTTCGTTTGCCTCAATTAGATTGCCTGCCTGTTCATGTGCTTTTACTTCATTTAATCCTATAGTTGCATAGCTTTCTCCTGATTGTAACTGAAGAGATTCAAGCATTTTCAGTGCATTGCTATACATCTCCAATGCTTCAAACACTTTACCATTATGAAGCTGAATAGTGGCCTGGCTATTTATAAATAAAGCCTGCTTTTCGCTTGCTTCTCCATTATTCAAAATGTCTTTACTAATTGAAGCCATCATTTCCTCTGCTTCGGCATGCCTCCCCTGTTGTTCGATGTTCAAAGCCAGCAGCCTTATTACTTCGGTGGTTTCAAACTGTTCAGCACCGGTTTGTTCCAGGGCTTTCTTTGCCAATGAGTAATGCTTTTCTCCCAATGCGAGGTTGCCGGCTTGAGAATAAGCAGTACCCAGACTAATATTAGTACTAATAATTATCGGATCAGGCTCGGTTTCTTCATACCATTGAAACAGCATTGAAAGGTAGTTGATTGCTTCCTGTGGTTTATCCAGTTCGGTACACAAACTGCCATAGGAATAGCAAAAGTTTAAATAATCAGCAGGTATTTCATCAAGCTGATCTAAAATAGCCAGGCTTGACTGGAAATGCTCGGCACTCTCATTATTCTTTCCATTTGCGTACAAAACTTCAGCTAAATGACCTTCAATAATTGCCTTTTCAACATCTGATTTTGCTGATATTTTAACTGAATTATAGCATTCCAAAAGGGTTTTTTCTGCCTCTTTATATTTGCTCGCAGCTGCCAGGATCATACCCAGGTTGTCAAGGGCATCTATATAACTCGACTCATCGAATTTAGAAGCACTACGCCAGCTTTCGACTTCATTCTCTGCAAGTTCTTCTGCCTGATCGATATTATTAAGTGAAAAATGTATTACAGATAACTGCCTAAGTATAGCTCTGTAATTACCATGGTCTAAATCTCCTTCCCTTTTGTACTTAATATGTGCCTGCTGGCAAGAATTAAGGGCATCTTCTAATTGGTCGTTATTATAAAACTCTAAGGATTGATTGTAGTCGTTTAACCAATCCTGGGCCTGAATATCAGCTACAACAGAGCTGAAAATCAGTAACCCTATAATTCTAAGTTTAAACACTTGTGGTTGCTGTTGATTAAAACTGTTTTTTTTGAGTATAATAAATATATGTGATAAATAAATAAAGGCCAACTTTAAGTTGGCCTTTAGCAAGCAAAGAGGTTAGGTTAAAAAGTATATTCCTAAGATACTGTTAAAAAACTAAACATCAAATATTAATTCTTAAGAAGAACAAAGGCTCCCCAATAATAGGGGTGGTTAAATTCTGTTCTAACAGTTTTTTGGGCAGTTCTAAAGGCGCTTTCAAGGTTTCCTGTCTTCAACCAGGTTTTATAAAAATTCACCATAAGCTTTTGTGTAGCTTCATCGTCAACCTTCCATAAACTCATAACCACTGATGATGCCCCGGCTATCATAAAAGCTCTTTGCAAACCATACACACCTTCCCCTGACATGAGGTCTCCTAAACCCGTTTCACAGGCACTCAAAACAACTAAATCAGAATTGTCTAATTGAAGATTCATCACCTCGTAACTTGTAAGAACACCATTGTTTGACGCGTTGAAATCATTGATCTCATTCTCCCTGTTGCCGGCTCCGGCTAATAAGATTCCTGATCGTAAGAGTACATTCTCATTTACGTTATATAGTGGTATACTGAATACCGATGTCTGTTCATGCCTCGGGTCAGGAACAAAAAAACCATGGGTAGCTATATGTACTAATCCTTTATGGTCTATCCCTTTAAAGTTGTCTTCTGAAGCATTCTCTTCTGTTTTAATGGTTGTTGAGTATCCGGATTTATCCAATACCCCTTTTATAGCTGAAACTTCCTTTCCTGTTCCCGGAAGCGGATCGATTGATGTTGATCCATAATCGGGATTCCCAAATAAAGTGGCGGCCCTGGTGAGCCTTCCCCCTGCTGAATGTAAGTTCATTAAATCACGCAAGCTGGAAATCATAATATTCTCACTTTGATCTAAAACAAATCTGCCAGGATCAGTCTGTAAAGAATTAATACTGATTTGATTGTAAACACCATCAGGTGAAATATAAATCCTGGCATTTTTACCCAGGATTCTGTCTATTGGCTCCCAGTATTGGGCATAAGAATATTTGTCTTCCTTTTTAAACTTTATCATATTCCGATAAAGCTTAAAATGTTTGTCTTCAAGGTCACTTCCATTAGACAAGACCACCTTATTTAATCCCTCTTTTGAAATAATTATGGCAAGGTATAAAACTTCAGTATCATCAGAAATACGTATTAGTTCAACAGCTTTTTCTGAATCCTTCAATTTCGTAATAATGTCTTCTAATTCAGGAACTGATGAATGATAAGCTGTATTAAACAATCCTGATTGTTCTGATAAAGATTTTTCAAGTGCATTGGATGCCCTGTTCAGAGAATCGAGGTTTACCTTTTGCTCCTTCAGGTCTTCCTGGCTCATGGAATAATAGTGGGCCAGACTCCCTTTCAGGTCTAACCATGATTGATAGTTTTTGATCAGCGTACTATCGCCACTATTTAAAATTTGTGATTTCACCCTGGTGGTACCAGATAACAACATGGCTTTGGTAGCAATCCTGTATTGAATTGCCTTTTCAAGCACCTCTTTGCTATTGGTTCCGGCTGCAAAAGCATAGAATTTTTCAAACCTTGGTTGAAGCGTATGCCAGTACATAGCCTTTTCTGTATCACTCATAGGGGCGAAATATTCCCCGACAAATTCAAGTGACTTATCAAGTGCTTTAACAAAATATTCGAAGGCTTCTGTATCATCCCCTGAATGCCAGTTCAAAACACCCAACTGTATTTGTAAATCGACAGTATAGGGATGTTGAGAGCCAAATGTATTATTCATGATACCTTCGGCTATAAGTAAATATTTTTCTGCTTTTTGCAGATCTTCCTTATTGAGATAAAGTGATCCCAATCTTGCTGCTACCAGGCCATACCCTGAATATCGGTTATCAAATTTCTTCTCGTATACAGCCAATGCTTCTAGGTAAAGGGCTTCTGCTTCATCCTGTTTATCCATTATCTCATAAAGAGAAGCCAGATTTTCAATCATGTGAGCGTAATCAGGATTACTCTTTTTACTCTTTGTAGGATTCCTGGCAATCGCCTTAATTGCTGCCTTATAAATGGCTTCTGCCTGGTCATATTTCCCTTGCTGTTGGTAAAGCAGTGCCAGGTTAGATTGTAATCTTGTGTATTGAAGTGAACTCGATTTTAACGAATTAGAGGCTACTTCAAGCGCCAGAATCATGTCCCTTTCAGCGTTTTCATACCTGCCCAGTGTCTGGTATAAGACTCCTCTATTATTAAGACTAATCGCATAAGCAATGCTTTTGTTTCCCGCTACCTGCTTATTTATTTCAATTGCTTCTGAAATTTCTTTTTCTGCCTGGTTATAATTTCCCAGATCTTTATTCAATACTGCGAGGTTATTCAACGATGCTGCATAATCTTTACTGTTTTTGCCTCGATATTCTTCCCTGGCATTTAAACCCATCGTTGTAAACTCTTTAGATGCAGCGTACCTGCCCATACTGTTATACAATAATCCCATATTTGCCAGTCCTCTGCCATAAAGCGGATCACTCTCATAACCTCCCCCCACAAGAATTGCCGTAGCGGCCACAAAAGAACTTTCTGCTAATTTGAAACCATTGGCAGAGTAGGCCATCTCCCCTATATCCATATACTCCCTGGCCTTATCTACATCTGTTTTAGCATGTTCATCTTCTATCAGCATCGTGCTAACGGTTACCACATCTGCCAATTTATCTTTACTTTCAAATTGTGCAGCTTTATCACTCAGCGAAATGGCATAACTGAAGCTTGTAGAATCGAATTTGTTTTTTGTATTACTCAACTCTCGTTGAAGTATATTTTTTCCCTCCTTCTTCAGAAGTTTTACCCCCTGATCCTTAAGAAGATCTCCTAACTGAGCGAATGAAGAATTCACCAGAATTAAATGTGCAATAACTGCACTTATTAAGTATCTCATAATTGACCTTTTTCTAAACAGAAAATAAAGTTACAAAAGGTCATAGAATTCAAATCGTTAATAGCCCGAAACTATTCCAACTAAAAATTGGCAATTCAATAATGATGATAAAAAAAGCAAGTAAAATCAATATATGATTTACTTGCTTGAAAAATACCCAGTTAATAACTGTATTAAAAATATCTTAAGAGTGCCCTTTTACTACGATCTTTATTATCCGGTAATTCAAAATGAAAAAGCGGAAAATCTGGTAAAGAACACAATTTCTCCAGAACAGTACTCCCTTTGTAGGCATGGGGGGATAGTACTCATCCTGATATCTCATTCCTCTTCTTTTACTCATAATTTTTAATTTTTTATTCTGGAATTAGCCACCATAACGGACGGCCTTTTGCTTTATAAAGAAACATATAGTGCATAAACCACTTCAGCCAATGACCTGCGAGGCCTGGTTCTCCCATGGTATGCTTTACATCCCTACCCCACTCAGGGTATTTATCCCAATCTGCAATAATTGGACTCACTGTCATAGTAGCAGCAGTACCTTTTGTCATTCCATATCCTGCAGAAACAATACACGCTGCTCCCATTCTTCCCATTGAAGCCCTGTGTTTAAGTAGTGGCTTGCCACTCTTAATCCATTCAGCAACATTCTGTGCTGTAATTTTACCCATAACCCCTGAAGGCATTCCCGTTCTTGGTGGCGAAGGGAAAATCATAGTACCATTCGGACTCTTCATTGGTTTTGAGATGGAATGTGGTGGTGCGAAGGCAATACCTGGTGCGAATATGTTTGAATACTCCTGATTCTGGCATACTTCAGGCCAATCGTCTATGCTCCACTCATCATAAGGTTTCCCTGAGTAATCGGCATCAACTTTCATAAATCCATTTGGTGCAAACAGTTTGTCTGTAATTTCTCCACCGTTTTTATCAAATGCTTTAAAGCCATGACCAGAGAATCCGGGGATCAACATGGCCAGATCATATTTCAACTCATGAAACTCCCCATCGAGTGTTTCATAATGAATCGTATTATTCTCTACTTTGGTAACGCCTGCACGTTTCACCCATGTTATACCTCGCTCAACAAAAAAGGACTCTGTAAACACTTTTGTATTGGTAATGTAGCCTCCTTTCTTTATAAAAGCTCCTCCCATACCAAAATCACCAAGTTCGTATTCATTACTAATCCAGATTAGGTTAACCTTATCTTCCAGTTTCCTTTGTTTTATTTCAAAGTCTACATTTAAAATATATTCAAAAGCAGCTCCCTGGCAGGTAGCCATTGGGTGACCTGTACCGATTACAATGGTTTTTTCTTCACCCTGCTCCATCTTATCTAATACCTTTTCAAGATCTTCCCATGCATGTTGAGCATGATTATAAGTACAAACTGAAGTTAGATTTTGTGTGCCCGGTACCAGGCCTTCTGTACCTTCGAAGTTTAGTTTTGGCCCGGTGGCATTAATAAGAAAATCATAATCAACCTTTTCTGTTTCTCCCTGTTTGTCTTTGGAAGTATATTCAATTTCCACAAAAGGTTTATCTGAAGTGCTATCACCTTCAGGATAAAAATTAGTCACCTTGGCCTGAAGATATTCCACCCCCCATTTTTTATATAAAGGTGCCAATTCGAATCTTACTTCATCAATTGACATCCTTCCCACGCCCACCCAAATATTGGATGGTATCCAGTTATAATATGTGTTGGGCGTTACTACCGTAATAGTATGTTTCTTACCCAGGTATTTGTGTAAATAAGAGGTGGCTGTATGACCAGAAATTCCAGCTCCCAAGACAACAACTCGCGCCATATTTGTTAAGTTTTAAGTTAGTACAGCTGACAATTGTAACTAGATTCATCAAGAAAAAATGTGATTAAAATCACTTTATAAACAACGTCTAAACATTGTTTTAGGGCAATTTTGAATCATGAATTACCTGCTAATTCAGTTACTTACAATTTAACTATTATAGAAGAGATTTAAAACAATGTGTTGCGAAATTTGCCAATACAGTTAATTACAGCTTGTTTACTACAAGGCCCATAATCAAAATGTTACCCATCTCATTTTAAATAAATGATTGGATTCACAAATCACAAGAAGAGTGATTTATTAAGGGATGATTTTTTTAATTTTTTTTATGAAGACCTGTTAGCCAACAGGTAAAGTACAGCCATTCGTATGGCTACTCCATTTTCTACCTGGTCTAGAATAATGGCATGTTCCGAATCTGCTACATCACTATTTATCTCAACACCCCGGTTAATCGGGCCCGGATGCATAATGGTAATTTCCTTATCCAGCCTGTTCAATCTCTCCTTGTTAATTCCGAAGTAGAGAGAGTATTCCCGGAGTGATGGGAAGTACTTAATCTGCATTCTTTCAAGCTGAATACGAAGGACATTAGCAACATCGCACCATTCTAACGCTTTTTGCACATCGAGCTCAACTATCACACCCAGGTCCTTAATATACTTTGGCAACAAAGTAATTGGGCCACAAACCATCACTTCAGCGCCCTGCTTTTTAAGTGCAAAAATATTGGAGATAGCCACCCTGGAGTGCATAATATCACCGATAATAGCTACTTTTTTGCCAGCCACATCACCCAGTCTTTCACGTATTGAAAATGAATCAAGCAATGCCTGGGTGGGGTGTTCATGTGTGCCATCCCCGGCATTAATAACATTGGCTTCAATATGTCTGGACAGAAAATGTGGCGCTCCCGGACTGGCGTGACGCATCACAACCATATCAACTTTCATTGCCAGAATGTTATTCACAGTATCCAACAATGTTTCTCCCTTCTTTACTGAGCTGGCAGCAGCTGAAAAATTAACAACATCTGCTGAAAGTCTTTTTTCGGCCAGTTCGAAGGATAACCTGGTGCGTGTTGAATTTTCAAAAAATACATTTGCCACCGTTATATCCCTGAGTGAGGGTACCTTCTTGATCGGGCGGTTAATTACCTCTTTAAAATTGTCAGCTGTTTGTAAAATTAAATTGATGTCATCGGCAGTGATGTCTTTGATTCCGAGGAGATGCTTCTGACTTAGTGGCATTATTCTTCTTCGTTAATGAGCCAAACTTTGTTTTTCTTTCCCTCACCAATATCCACCAGAACTCTTTGAGTTTCCATGGTATTTACATCCTTTCCGATGTAATCTGGTGAAATGGGTAAATCGCGGGTATATTTTCTATTAATTAAAACCATTAGCTCCACCTTCTTAGGTCTGCCATAGGCCATCATAGCATCCAGAGCAGCCCTGATTGTCCTTCCGGTAAACAACACATCATCTACCAGAATTACCTCTTTGTCTTCAATTATAAAATCGATATTAGTAGCATTGGCAGCTTTGGGTGTTTCCCTCATTCTAAAATCATCACGATAGAAAGTGGTATCCAGCTGACCATAAGTAATTTCTTTACCGGTAAGCTTATTAAGGTGATCGACTAAAAGATCCGAAAAATGAATTCCTCTAGGCTGCAAACCTAAAATTACAGTATTTGAAAAGTCCTGGTGATTTTCGATTAATTGCTGGCAAAGACGGTCAACCGTGATAGATAGAAGCTCCGCATTCAGTATCAGTCTCTTTTGCATGGCAGTTAGCTATGCAAATATAAGTAAGAAAAAATAGGTTGGTAATAATATTTGAATTTCGTTAGTGAATATTTTCATTTTTTTCTGGCTGATATAAATCATAGTAAATAGTTAGATGAAATAGTATTTTTCAATGATATTTTACATATTTAGGTAACCTTAGTCGTTCTTGTTTGATTTCCAATTATGATAAAAAAGAGTTATTTACTACTCATAGTAATCATTTTTAACACAGCTAGTTTATTAGCTCAAACAGGCTTTAGAAAAGGAATTATAATTACCTCAAAAAATGAAGTCATTAGAGGGTTGATTTATAAGTCAGATGGATCCAATTATGAAACCTGCCAATTCAAGGAAGCTCCTAATGCAAATGTGGTGAGCTATTCCCCTAATGATTTGAAGTTATTCCAATTTATTGATGGAATACCTTACAGGTCGATTAACTCAATAAAAATAAAGGATCCATTAAAAATAGTTGATTCTGATGTGCCTGTATTTCTTGAATTAATAGTTGACGGTTCCTCCTCTCTTTATCGGTATAAGAAAGCATACTATATCACAAAATCAGACAGTTCTCTAATAAAGTATGATAATGGTAATGTTACTGCACTATCAAATAATGGAGACGTACAGAAAACCAAGATTTTATCGTATTTCTTAAATGATTGCGACAAATTACCTGCATTATCAGACAAGAAAAATCTTAGTGAAAAGGATTTAATTTCTATTATTGAACAATATAATAAATGTCAGGATGTTGCCACAAATGCATTCTCAGATTCCAAACCAGTAATAAATACGAAATCAAAAATCTCAAAGGGTCCAACTACTAAGACTTTTTCTGATTATAAATCAATAAAGAAAATTGATTTTGGAATTTCTATGGGTTATACTAATTCAAGAATGTCAGTAAAAAATAAATTGGATAAGTATAGATATCTGGACAAATCATATAACTCAATTGATCCTAAAGTAGGTTTAGTATTCAATATTACCTTTCCTAGGTTTATGGAAAACATCTCTTTTTCAACAGAATTAAATTTTGTAAAATCCTGGTATTCGTCATTAGTTGTTATTGATAATTTGGGATCAGGTACATCATATTATGATACTTTTATTGATTTAACCTATCTGGAAATCCCGCTTTCACTCAAATATTTAAAGCCAATCTTAAAAGGCACATTAGAAATTCAGGGAGGAATTAATATAGACTCTTACATTAATGCAGAAACTAAACTCATTGCAGAAGAAGTTGTTGACAATGTAGTAACAACATCCGAAAGTGATGCTTTAGCTGTTAAAAGTAAGCAATCTGGCTATTTGGTTGGCATAAATTATCGTATGCCATTAAAGTATTTTAAGGCAGGCTTAGGAATAAGATACATCTACAATAAAAACTTTAGTGGGGATGAGGATCTATTTGTAAATAATGATCGGATTTCTGTTTCATTAATAATAACTAAGAAATGAACCGTAAATACAGAATCATATTAATTCTTATAGTTGCTGTGATATTCTTTATGTGTGAGGATAAAAAAGAAGTAACCCCACGAGATTACCCAAGAGTAAGCACATTAGATGTTACTGATATAACAGACTCAGGAGCACTTTTCAGCGGTGAAATAATTTATCCGGGTAAGGGCCCCATTACTGAGCATGGATTTCTCTGGCGAAAGTACTCTGATCCCGAGTACGATAATTCTGAAAAAAAGGTAATTGCAGAACAGATTTCTGACGGAAAATTCAGTGCATCTATTAGCTCAAATTTAATATCGCGAACTAAATACAAGGTTAGGGCCTATGCCAAAAACGATGATTATTTTGTTTATGGCAAAACTGTTGAGTTTGTGAGTTTAGGAAGCGCTGGGCCAAAAATATCATCTTTTGAACCTTCCACTGGCACGTGGGGCGATACAGTAAAGATTTTAGGAAATAATTTTAGTTATCTGGTAAATAACAATTATGTAACAATTGGATCCACCCATTCTAAAGTCGTCTCCGCATCCGATACTCTTATATATGCAATTGTTCCGGATAAATTAAAAACCTCTGGAAAGGTTAAGGTAATCGTTGCAGGTAATGCATCAGAGAGTTTGGAGGATTTTGAATTGGCTCAAACAGAGATTAGTAGCATATACCCAACGACTGGCAAGACATATGATACTTTAGTATTGGTTGGTAAAAACTTTGGCAGAAACGCTGATTATCTTGAGGTATATTTTAATGATAAAAAATCGAAGACCATTACTGCTGATAGAGATAGTATAACAGTTGAGGTACCAAGTGGGCTCAACAATCCTGTTAATATTCAGGTTAAGCGATCTGGGATTGACCTGACGAGCATTGAAGGTTTTAATTATTTTTCGCCTGAGGTTATTTCATTCAGTCCTCATAATGGAACTATCTATGATACCATCACTATAACAGGCAAAAACTTTCAAGGCAGGAATAACCTTGATTCGATCTTCGTGAATGGTCTATATACAGACCATTTTTCCGAATCAGATAGTTTATTAACTACACTAGTTCCTCAACATATTAATATAGATAAGTTCAATATTTCAATATTATCCTCTGGATTCAATCTTTCATTTAGTAATCAATTCACGATGAATGAAATGGTTGTTTCTGAAATTACTCCTAACAAGGTTAGTTTTAGTGACAATATAACAATTACAGGTAGCGGATTCCATCCTGATTTTAATCGCAATACTGTACTAATTAATAACTATCCGGCTAATATTATAAGCGGTAATAGTACTGAGTTGATTTTTACAATACCTTCAAATCTTCCAATTAACACCACAGGAAATTTAAAAGTATCTATTAATAATGGGTTTAATTACTCAATCATGTTAATAGATAGCTTGAAGTTTAATTTACCAGAAATTTTGAATGTTTATCCCCAAGAAGTATTTGATGTTAACCAAGTAATTACAATTAAAGGAAATGACTTTGTGAGTACGGACAAATTAAAACTTTATATGGGAGGTATCGCATGTATTATTAAGAGTAATAGTTCCTCTGAAATTCAATTTAGATTAGCCCCTGAGTATTATACAAATGGCACTTTCAATGTATTAAAGAATGATGCTATTAGTTATAGTATTAATAATGGGGCTGAAATAATAATACCTCAGAATATTAAGACACTAATTAGATATCATGCATGGTCAAAGTTAGAATCATTTCCTGAAACTGGAAGAATTTTCCCTTATCATTTTACAATAAATGACAAAATCTACTTGGGAGGAGGAGAAGACAGCAACCAAACTTATCGAGATTTATGGGAATTCGACTTAAAAACATTCATATGGACAAAAAAAGCAAATTTGCCAGGAAGAAGTAGGTCGAAATCCAGTAATATTAGTATTAATGAGAAAGGGTATGTTGGTTTAGGTTTACATAAAGATTATGACGCAAATAATGACTTCTGGGAATACAACCCAATTAATGACTCATGGTTCCAGTTAGCTAATTATCCTCCAGGTAGTAGGTATGGATCAATGTCATTCAGTAACAATGACAACTTTCATATTGCTGGTGGCTTTACATCAGGTAATAGCAATATTGTACCCAAAAGTGAACACTATATATATAATACTGTATCAGGTACTTGGCAACAAGATAGTGCTCTCTTTGATGACGCATACCTAAATGATATTTATATACCGAGCACATCTACTCCTTTCGTAAGCGCAATTAATATTGATACTATAAAGTATCTATTAATGAAACCTGCATGGATAAGGATAAATAATGGTGGACAAGGAACCAATATGAAACTCATGTATCGTAAATATGAAAATGGTCAAAAATGGGTTAAGATTTACGAAGAAGAATTTGCAATTAATGCAAGCTTTAATTATCCCTGTTATATTAATAATACTCTTTTCTATGTTATAAGTGGACCGTATGGAGGAGGTATTTATAAGTTTGATGAGAATTTGGTAAAATTCGAGCTTCTAGAAAGCATTTCCTTACCATATTACAACTATTCTGTTATTGCCTCAAACAATAGAATATATTTTATGTTAGGCTATAGTTACTTTGAATATTTTACTGATGTATGGGAATTAGATCCTTCTAAACTTTAAGTAGAATTCTTGTTGGTTCGATTACTGCGCCTTTGGCTCATTGATCCATTTTGGGGATTGCCCTTAACCGGACGCCTACGATCTCTGATCGTGGGCTTTTATTACAGAATGTCCAGGCGAGCTTTGGGTTCTGGATTAGCTACGCTGATCCGGTTTGGGGGATGCCATCAAAACAAACCCTGCGCGATCTCCGATCTCCTTGTGTTTTTTTATGAACCTTAGCGCTGAAGCAAGCTTCGCGCTTTGGTGGGATATCCTGGATTAGCTACGCTGATCCGGTTTGGGGGATGCCCTCAAAGATTGCCCTGAACCATCATCGATGGTTGGGCTTTCATTATTCAAGCTTTGAAGTGAACTTCACG